>SXSO01000070.1 GCA_005792205.1 Bacteroidota bacterium
ACAAAGACAAAGAGTTGCTATTGCGAGAGCACTTGTTGGAACCCCTTCAATAATTCTTGCTGATGAACCAACAGGAAATTTGGATTCTAAAACTGGAGATGAAATTATGATTCTCTTTGAAGAAATTCATAAAAAAGGAAATACAGTAATTCTTGTTACACACGAAGAGTATATCGCAAATCACGCACATAGAGTTATTCGCGTGAAAGATGGATTAGTTGAAAGTGATATAGTTAAAACAGATAAAACAGAAAATTAATTATAAAAAAAATTGAACTTCATCTTTGAAATAAAAGAAGGTTTGAAAATTGCATTTTCAGCAGTTCTCTCAAATAAACTTCGATCATCTCTTACAATGCTTGGAATAATCATTGGAATTATTTCAGTTACAATGATGGGAACTGTGATTGAAGGAATAAATCGTTCATTCAAAGAAAGTGTTTCTGTATTTGGAGCAAATGTTTTATACATACAAAAATTTCCTTGGGTATCAGAAGAGGATTTTAGTAAGTTTAGAAACAGACGAAATTTAGAAATTAGATTTTCTGACTACATATTAAAACATTCTACAACTGTTGAATCTACAAGTCCTAATGTGAGTTCAATTGCAAATATAAGTTTTCTTTCAAATCAATTTTCTGGAGCATTTATTTCGGGAACATCAAGTTTATATCAAAAAACAACAGGAGGTGAAATACAAGATGGAAGATATTTTTCAGAAAGCGAAGATTTAGGAGGAAGACAAGTTTGTGTAATTGGAGCAAATGTGAAAGAAGAACTATTTGGTTCAATTGACCCAATTGGAAAAATTATCAAAGTAAATGGCTCACCATATAAAATACTCGGTGTTTATGAAAAACAAGGAGGAATGTTTGGAAGTTTTACAACTGATAACAGAGTTTATGTTCCAATAAAATCTTTCGTTTCAAAATTTGGAAGCGGAAGAAGAGATGTTACAATAAATGTTCTTGTAAAAGATGATGTAGATATTGAAGAAGCAAAAGAAGAAATACGTGGAATAATGCGACAACTTAGACGACTTTCTCCAATTCAAGAAGATGATTTTAACATAAATCAACAAGGTTTGCTTTCAAACATTTTGGGACAACTTACAATTATCATTTCTGTAATTGGATTTTTTATTACCGGACTTTCACTTTTTGTCGGTGGAATTGGCATTATGAATATTATGTTTGTTTCAGTTGCAGAAAGAACAAAAGAAATTGGAATTAGAAAATCAATTGGAGCAAAAAGACGAACGATACTTTTTCAGTTTCTTGTGGAAGCATCTATAATTTCTCTTTTGGGAGGACTTGTTGGAGTTATGGTTTCATATCCTTTGAGTTTGATTGTAAATAATTTTCTTCCAACTTCTATGCCAATTTTTATAATTGGAGTTTCGCTTTTAATTTCAATTTCAGTTGGCATTATTTCAGGATTTCTTCCTGCACTAAAAGCATCAAAAATGGATCCTGTTGAAGCACTTCGCTATGAATAATTTTTTTTCAAAACAAAATTTTAATTTATTCTACTCTAACTTTAAAGAAAGTTTTTTGATGGCATTTGCTTCAATCAAAGCTCATAAACTTCGTTCAACGCTTACAATACTGGGAGTTACTGTTGGAGTTTTTTCAATCATAAGTGTGATGACCGCAATGAGTGTTCTTGTAAATTCAATAGAAAAAGGAATGAGCCAACTTGGAGTAAATACTTTTCAAGTTCAAAAATTTCCTAATTTCAATTCCGGTGGTCCAAGAGAAAGACAAAAATATAGAAATAGAAAAAATATAATTTATCTTGATGGAATTGTAGTTCAACAAAAAACTAAAAGAGCAAAATATGTTGGAATAGAATCATGGAGTGGTGGACAAATTCTTGAAAATAAACTTTTGAATATCAAAACAAACCCCAATGTTGAAATTGTGGGAGAAAATACAGATGGACTTAAAACAAATAATTGGCCAATAGAAGAAGGAAGAGAATTTACACAAGATGAGTTCAACACTGCAAAAAATGTTTGCATAATTGGAGGAAACACAAAAGAAAAACTTTTCCAAAAACAAAACGCAATTGGAAACACAATTGATATAAATGGATATCCATTTACAGTTATTGGAATAGTCAAAACACAAGGAGGAATGCTTGGGGGAAGCAACGATAATTTTGCTGTAATTCCACTTACAAAATTTTTCCAACTCTATGGAAAAGATAGAAACATTCATATTATGGTTCAATCATTTAATAGAGAATCATTTGATGATTGCATCGATGAAGTGCGAGGAATTATGAGAGAAAGACATAAACTTTCACCATCAGATGAAGATGATTTCTATATTTTTTCAAATGAATCAATGATAAAACAATTTAATGAATTTACATTTGAAACACGAATTGGAATTATGGTAATAAGTTTAATTGCACTTCTTGCTTCAGGAATTGGAATCATGAACATTATGCTTGTTTCAGTTACCGAAAGAACAAAAGAAATTGGAATTAGAAAATCAATTGGAGCAACAAAAAAAAATATTTTAACTCAATTTTTGATGGAAGCAATTATATTGAGTCAAATTGGAGGAATCATTGGAATTATTTTTGGAATCACACTTGGAAATATACTTGCAATGTATCTGGAAGTTCCTGCAGTTATTCCCTACAATTGGGTTGCAATTGGATTTGTAAGTTGTTTGTTAGTTGGAGTTGGTTTTGGAGTTTATCCTTCTTGGAAAGCATCAAAACTAAATCCAATTGATGCACTGCGATATGAAAATTAGGTTTGTTAGTTTGAATTAAAAAAACAATTTGATTGTTGTATCTTTTGACGATTTTTTATGACAAAAAGCAAAAACTCAAAAACTCAAATCATATTTCAAATTGTACTTACATTTTTGATGTTTATTTCGGTATTTGTATTATTAAGTATTGTAA
>SXSO01000071.1 GCA_005792205.1 Bacteroidota bacterium
ACAATCGTGGAATTGCAAAATATGATTTAGAAGATTATAGAGGAGCAATAGCAGATTATAATAAAGCAATTGAACTCAATCCGCAATATGCATATGCGTATAACAATCGTGGAAATGCAAAATATAATTTAAAAGATTATAGAGGAGCTTGTAGCGATTGGAGTAAATCAGGTGAGTTAGGTTTTACACAAGCGTATGATTTAATAGAACGATATTGCAAGTAAAAACTTGTATAACACAATGCACAAAAATAAAAAAAATTAAAACGGTTATTTTTTATTTCTTCAATTTTTTCCCTGATAAATTTCCAAGACCATCGTATGCAGCATATTTGTATATATCAGAAAGAGTTGGATAGTTAAAAACATTTTGGATAAATGCGTCAATTGTTCCATCAAAGTACATTGTTAACATTCCCGTATGCACAAGTTCGCTTGCGTTTTCTCCAATTATATGAACACCTAAAAGTTTTTTATCTTCTTTTGAAAATAGAAGTTTCAAGAATCCGTTTTCATTTCCAATTATTTTTCCTCTCACATTATCTCCATATCGTGAAACTCCAATTTCGTAATTTATATTTTTCTTTTTTGCCTCTTCTTCAGTTAAACCAACCATTGAAATTTCAGGAATTGTATAAATTCCATAAGGCAAAAGATTTGTAAGTTTTTCTTTATACTTAAAATTAAATGCATGACACATTGCGATTCGTCCTTGTTCCATAGATGTGGAAGCGAGAGAAGGAAATCCAATCACATCTCCAACAGCATAAATATTTGGTACATTTGTTTGATAATTTTGATTTACATCAATTTGACCACGAGAACTTGGAGTGATTCCAACATTTTCCAATTTGAGTTTTGAAGTGTTTCCACTTCTTCCTGCAGCATAAAGAAATGTTTCAGAAAAAATTTTTTCTCCATTTTTCAAAACTAATTCACACATTTCATTTTTAACTTTTGCACTTTCAACAGATGTATTGAACAAAAATTTAATTCCAAGATTTTTCATTTCGCTTGTTAAAATTTCTGAAATTTGAAAATCCAAAAACGGAAGTATTATATCTTTTGGATCAATCAAAGTAACATCAATTCCAAGTGCGGCAAACATACACGCATATTCACATCCAATAACTCCTGCGCCAACAATTACCATTGATTTTGGAATTTCATTCAAGTGCAAAATTTCATCGCTATCATAAATTCTTTGTTCATCAAATGGAAAATATTTTGGACGAAATGGTTTTGAACCAGTTGCTATCATAATAAAATCAGCAGAAAATTTTTCATTTGTCTCTTCGATTTGAATTGTATTTTTATCAACAAAAAAAGCACTTCCATAAACAAGCTCAACTTTATGTTTCTCAAGATTTTCATTTATTGCGTCAATTTCTCTTTTGATAATGAAATTTTTTCTATACATAAAATCTTGAATTGAAATTTCTCTTCCAAATGAAATGTCAATTCCATAAAGTCCTCTTTGTTTTCTTCCAGAAAGAAAAAGTGAAGTTTCCCGAAGTGTTTTACTTGGAATTGTTCCCGTATTTATACAAGCACCACCAACAACATTTTCTTTTTCTACGATAAGAACTTTTTTCCCAATATATGCTGCTTGTGCTGCAGATTTTTCTCCCGCAGGACCAGAACCAATAATTATTACATCGAAATTTTTTTGCATAGTAGTTAATTTTAAAATGAAATAAAGTTTTTTTTTCAATAAAAAAAAATATATTTAAAAAAAATTTTAGCAATAATATAAAACAACTATGAAACTTTTAAAAATGATAGTATTTTTTTTCTTTCTTTTTATCAATTTGTTTTCTGAAGAGAAAGGTGATTCAAAACAAAAAAATATTTATGGAGATTACAATTTTTCTTATACTTTGATGGATGGAAAAACAAAAGTATCGCTTAATGATTTCGCAGGAAAAAAAATTGTACTTGTAAATATTTGGGCACCGTGGTGTGGTCCTTGTAAAAGGGAAACTCCTGGATTTGTAAAACTTTATGAAAAATATAAAGATAAAGGATTTGAAATTTTAAGTGTTGCAATTAACACAGATGAAGAAGCGGTTAAAAAATTTTTGAAAGAATATAAAATCACATATCCAACTGGAATTAGCGATGAAATTGTTGAACAGTATGGAACAAGAGGAATTCCTGACAATTTTCTTTTTTCAATGGATGGAAAAATGGTGAAACATTATCGTGGTGAAACTTCTGATAAAGAATTAGAAAAAGAATTACTGAAAATTTTACCAAAAGAAAAAAAGTAAAAAAATATATTTTTTCATTGTAGAAAGAGACAAATTTTATTTGTCTCTTTTTTTATTTTAGAATTGAAACTTCCTTAAAATAAAAAAAAAGATTTTTAAATTTTCATTTTGTATAAAAATCAATTGTCTCTTCAATTGCTTTTGAACATACGGCATCAAAATCCACTAAACTCACCGAGAACATTCTGCAATCAATTGATGGACGATACATTCCGTTTGAAATATATCCCGCACCTTCAAACAATCCAACTTCATTTTTATATTTTGAAGTTTTCAAAATTTCTTGTTCTCTTTCATAAAGAGGTTTTCGTTTTTCATAATAATCATTTGCAAGACGGTTGAGTTTGCTTCTTTCTTTTCCTAAACTATCGTATTCATTTTTTTTCCACAATGTTGGAATTGGTGTATCATCATTTATAAAATTTTTCCATTTTAATGTTTGACGATTTGTGTTTTGGGTTATATTTGGTTCCCACGGTTCCACATTTTTTTTGTAAAAATCATTATACGAAACTTGCGAACTATAATATTCATCTCCAAGTCCTGCAAATGAATGTCCAAATTCATGGACAAAAACATAATCCATTTGCCATTCCATTTCGGGATTATCTGTTTTTGTATAACATGTTGTGTAAAGATTGTAAATTCCACCACCACCGTATCTATCATCATTGACTAAAATTGCGATTGCATCATATGGAACTAATTGAACAGCATCATAAATTGATTTATTATTTTCCGATAAAACATAGCGAGCAGAACCAAAAAAATTATATGTTGTTCCAAGAATTGTGTTTTTAAAAATTTCTTTATCGGGTTTATCAATTCCACTATTTTCTGAAATTGTTTCAACTGCAATGATATTGAATTTATCTTTATGTTTTGAAAATGGATATGTTGCAAAAAGTGAATTTGCAAATCGGTTTGCATCTTGTAGAAATTTTTCTTTATCCAAATTTGAATATCCATCTCCAATGATTACAATATCAACTTTTGAGTTTGGATTACCGTTTTTAAAAATTTCAAACGATTGATTTTTTGTTTCTATATTTTTTGAAACATTTGAATTTGGATCAATTGAAGTTGAAAAAATTTCTCCAAACTGCATTATGTTTCCATCTCCTACAAATTTATTTCGCCGTGAAATTGTAAGTAGTATTTTATCTTTTGGAAATGGAAAACGAATTGTTTCGTGGAATGTTTTTTCGTTGCCATTTATTGCTTCATCAGTTGTTTGCCATTCTTGAAAGATACTTGAAAATCCTTTGGAAAAAATGAGAGTATTTGTTTTTGCATCAAAAATTTGGAATAAATATTCACCGAGATTTAAGTTATCAATAAGATTATTTTTATTTCCCGCAAAAAATTTTTCTTCATAAATTTTATCAATTGAAAAACTTTCTGTGTCTTTTGTTCCCGTGTGAAAGTAATCTACTCTCATTGAGGTATTTAAAAAATATGTTTCAAAATTTTGTGAAAATGAAACTGAAATAAAAGTTAAAATTAAAAGTATATTTTTATGCATCGTAAAAGATTTAAAATTTAGATTTTTTATTATTGAGTTTTGTTTTGTGTTAAGTAAAGTAAAGTAAAGTAAAGTATTTATTAATTACATGTTTAAAAACTTGTACAAATATAAAAAAATTATTTTCTAACATTTTATTTATGGGAATAACTTTTTTCGGAACAAAATGCCTTCATTTTTGTCTCGGTGAAACATATTTGTGACCGATTTGATTACACTTTTCGGAAAATAGAGTGTATTTCTACAAAAATATCATCGTTTCGGTCAAAAGTAAAGCATTCCGACGAGAAAAAACACTCTTCTTTTGGGAAAAAATGCGTCAATTTTTTGCCAAAATAACCTGTTTATGATGAGATAAAACACGTCTATTTGACCAGTTGGAAGTTTATCAGGAAAAAAATTGAAGAAATAAAAAAGTAACTAATTTTTACTCTTTTCGTACTAATG
>SXSO01000072.1 GCA_005792205.1 Bacteroidota bacterium
AAGTTTTAATGAACAAGATGCAAAGTTAATTGAAAATTCAAGTTTAGAAATTGCCAAAAATTTGCTTGGAAAATATGGAGCAATTGTTGCCAACTTTTTTATTTTAAACACATTCGGATATTTTTCAATTGCATTTCCAATTTTTCTTTTTGTTTTATCATTTGGAATTTTTCTTGATTTAAATAAATCAAAAATTTTTATTTTCTCAAACTATTTATTTCTATTTGCAATTTTATTTTCATCATATGTTGCAGTATTAAATAGAATGTGGAAACTCACCAACTCAATTTTTTGGACGGGAATTATAGGTGAATTTATTTCTAATACATCTACAGAATATGTTGGAAATTTTGGCGCATTTTCAATTTTTAGTTTTCTAATTTTTGTACTTTTGGTTTTGCTTTTTAGATTAAACTTAAAAGAAATTTTTATTAATATTATTGAATCTTGTAAAAAATTTTTTCTGTATATCAAAGAAAAATTTAAAAAAGAAAAAACTGTTAACATAAATTTCAATAATGACGAATATGAAAAATATGATGAAGACAATGACAATGAAATAAATAGTGTAGAAAAAGAAGAAAAAAAAGAAATAGACATTAAACCAACTATTGTAGAAATAAAATCTGGCGAAAAAAAGGAATCTAAAATCCCCAAAAAGAAAAAAGAAGAAAAAATTGTAACTGAACTACTTGAAGGAATTGAACCATCAGATAAAATTCCTTATGAACTTCCTCCAATTGATTTACTTGAATCACTGAAAAAAGTTGAAGAAATAAATACAGATGAACTAAATTCAAATGCCGAATTAGTACGAGAAAAATTATTGAATTTTGGAGTTGAAATTGAAAAAGTTTCTGTAACTCCCGGACCAGTTGTAACATTGTATGAACTTACTCCCGCTCAAGATGTAAAAATTAGTAGAATAGTTGCTCTTCAAGATGATCTTCAACTTGCACTTGCTGCAAAAGGAATTCGCATCATTGCACCAATTCCCGGAAAAAATACTGTTGGAGTGGAAATTCCAAATAAAAATCCTGAAACTGTGCAGCTTAGAAGTATTATAAATTCAAATCGTTTTCAAACAAGCAAAAGTATTCTTCCACTTGCAATTGGAAAAACAATTTCGGGAGATATATTTGTAGATGATCTCTCAAAAATGCCACATTTACTTGTTGCAGGAGCAACTGGTTCAGGAAAAAGTGTTGGAATAAATAATATAATAATGAGTTTGCTCTATCGTCTTTATCCTCATGAATTAAAATTTGTAATTGTTGATCCGAAAAAAATTGAGATGTCATTGTATTCAAAACTTCGCCATCATTATCTTGCAGTTTCTCCTGATATAAACGAAGATATTGTAACGCATGCAAATAATGCTGCATTTGTTTTAAAAAGTTTGACAATTGAAATGGATTCTCGTTATGATTTGCTTGCTGATGCTGGAGTTAGAAATATTTTGGACTACAATGCAAAACTTGATTTAGGAAAAATTCAAAATAAAGAAGATAAACCAGAAATAAAACACCGACATTTGCCTTATATTGTAGTAGTTATAGATGAACTTGCTGATTTAATGTTAACCGCAGGAAGAGAAGTTGAACCACCAATTGCACGTCTTGCTCAAATGTCTCGTGCTGTTGGAATTCATCTTGTAATTGCAACACAAAGACCTTCAGTAGATGTGATAACAGGAGTTATCAAAGCAAATTTTCCTGCAAGAATTGCATATCAAGTTGCAACTAAAATTGATTCTCGTACAATAATTGATATAAACGGTGCAGAACAATTGATTGGACAAGGTGATATGCTTTATCTTCCAGGAAATAGTCCAAAACCAATGAGAATGCAAAATGCATTTGTTTCAACAGATGAAGTAGAAAAAGTTACAAAATACATTTTCTCACAACCAGGTTATTCAAAACCATATCTACTTCCCTCTTCATTTGAAAAGAAAACTGGATACGGAACAAATGGAAGTGAACTGTTTGAAGACGAATTCTTAGTAGAAGCAGCACATATTGTAGTGCAATTAAAACAAGCATCAGTTTCACTTTTGCAAAGAAAATTAAGTATTGGATATGCTCGTGCTGGAAAAATAATTGATACACTTGAACAAGTTGGAATTGTTGGACCACATACAGGAAGTAAAGCAAGAGATGTTTTAATTGATACAAAAGAAGAACTCACACGAATTTTGGAAAGTTACAATATAAGATAAAATGAAAATTTATATTTTATTTTTTTTCCGTAGTGGAAAAAATTTGACTCTATATTTTAAATTACAACATAGTTTTCAAATATAATATGCAATACTATTTTTTGATTTTGTACATAATATTTTTTGAATTTGTTTTTTCACAAACAAAAACTGCAAAAGAGATTATGCAAAATGTCTCTAAAAAATATGCTGAGATTTCAAATTTAAAATGTGAATTCACACAAACAACTATTTTATCAAAAATTAAAAAAACTCAAAAAGTAGACGGAACTTTATCTTTGAAAAAAGTAAATAAATTTCTCATTCAATATGAACATCAAACAATTTCGTGTGATGGAAAAACTGTTTGGACATATGTAAAACAAAATAATCAAGTTTTAATTGATAACTACAAAGATGATAAAACTTCAATGTCAATTGATAAAATTATTTTGAACAACTTTGAAAACTTTTTTGCAACATTTATTAAAGAAGAAAAAATTGACGAAAAAATTTTTAATGTTATAAAACTTACTCCAAAAGATGACAAATCTACAATTCAAAATTTAAAAGTGTGGATTAAAGATGACATAATAAAAAAAATAGAAATTGAAGATAAAAAACAAAATGCCACAACCTACTTTATCAAAGAAATAAAATTCAATCAAAACATAAAGGATGATTTATTCAATTTTATTCCACCAAAGGAAACTGAAATAATTGATTTAAGATGAGTCGCAAATTAAAATCCTTTTTAAAATACTTCATAAGTATTTTTTTAACATTTCTTTTTTTGTATTTAGCATTTCAAAAAACTGATTGGAACAAACTTTTAAATTCATTGAAAAATGCAAATTACTTTTATGCATTTTTAATGTTTTTATGTTTGATGTTAAGCCATTGTCTTCGTGCATTGAGATGGAAATATTTTCTTTTTCCAATAAAAGAAAATTTGAAATTCAAAAACCTTTTTTCATCAATGATGATTGGATATGCTGTCAATAATTTTCTTCCTCGCGGAGGAGAAGTTGTTCGTCCTTATGTTGTTGGAAAGTTAGAAGGAATTTCTCGCTCTTCAGCATTTGGAACCGTTGTTATGGAAAGAATAATTGATGTGATATCATTTCTAATTTTGGTTGCAATTATTCCAATTGTGTATAGTGGACCACTTACGCAGCAATTTCCTTGGCTTATGAATTTCAGTTTAATTTTGAGTATTTCAACTTTATTTATTTTAGCAATTACAATTTTTATTTTGTTAAAAAGAGAATTTTTGTTTAAACATTTAAATATTGTTACAAAAAAAATTTCTCTCACGACTTCTCAAAAAATTGAGAAATTTTTCCACTCATTCTTAGATGGATTTCTTTTTATAAAAGAAACAAAAAACTATTTCATAATTTTTTGTACAAGTTGTTTAATTTGGTTTTTTTATATTTTGATGATGTACTGTGCGTTTTTTTCATTCAATGATCTGGAAAAATATCATTTGGATATTAACACGGCAATTGTTTTACAAGCAATTTCAAGTATTGGTATTGGAATTCCGACTCCCGGAGGAACTGGTTCATATCATTTTATAACGACTGAAACTTTAACAAAACTTTACAATGTTGATAAAACACTTGCGCAAAGTTATGCAACTTTGACTCACGCAATTGGTTATTTAGGAGTACTTATTATCGGGATTTTTTATTTTGTAAAATATCATCTACATTTTTCTGATGTGATAAAAGAAAGCGAAAATGAAAACTAAAATTATTTTTTTGTATTTAGTTTTCAACTCTTTTGCATTTTCATTTGGGCAAAAAAATATTTCCTGCGGACTTGGTGTTGTATTTTTAAATTCTCCAAACATAGTGGATTATGTTTCTACTTATGGAAATAAAATAAATGAGTTTGAAAATTTTCCTGAATTTAAAATTGCAATCGCAATTCCTATTGAAGATAATTTAAATTTGAATGGAGAATTTTCATATTTATTTTCAACTTTTAATTCAGAAAATATTTATCCTATATCGCATGAAATAAAATTTTTTCTTCCCACAATAATGCTCCAAAAAGTTTTTGAAGAACAATTTTACAATGTTAAACTTGGAGTTGGATTAGGATATCACTTTACAGAGATTGTAGAAAAATCGTTAGGAAATAATCCTAAATACAATTCAGATGGATTTGGAATAAAAGGTGAAACAAGTTTAGATATTCAATTAGATGAAAATTTTTATTCAGAAATTTCAACTTCATTTAGAGCAAATTTTTTCAATAAATTTTCACAAAAAAAATTTTCTCCAAATTTTATTTCTGTTGGAATTTTACTTGGGTTTAAATTTTATCTATGAAATCTATTTTTAAATTTTTAAAAATTGAACACACGCTTTTTTCTCTTCCACTAATTTTTTCTGGAATTTTTTTGTCTTCAAAATCACTTGAAGTTATATCGTTAGAATTTATTTTATTGATTTTATTTGTCGCAATTTCAGCGAGAACTTTCGCAATGACAATCAATAGAATTATAGATAAAAAAATTGACAAACTAAATCCACGAACTTCTAATCGCGAACTTCCAAGTGGAAAACTAAAATTATCATTTGCAATTTTTTTGCTGTTAATTTCTGGGATGTTTTATTTTTTTCTTGCATATGAAATTTCAAATTTTTGTTTTTATATTTCGCCAATTCCAATTATGGTTTTTACAGTTTATCCATATATGAAACGGTTTACTAAATTTGCGCATTTTGGTGTTGGAATAAGTTTATCACTTGCATCACTTGGTGGGTGGTTTGCAACCGAAACATTTAATAATTCAAATATTTCTCAAAATACATTACCAATTATTTTATTTTTTTTATTTACAGTTTTTTGGGCAACTGGATTTGATATAATTTATTCCACACTTGATGAAAAGTTTGATAAAAAAGAAAATCTTTTTTCGTTTCCATCACGGTTGGGAAAAGAAAAAGCACTTTGGTTTTCTGCACTATTTCATATTATAGGATTTTTAATGTTGATTTTATTGTGTTTTATTGAACTTAAAAATATATTTGCGTTTTTTTTAGTATCAATAAATGGGATTTTACTTTTTCTTGAACATAAAAAAAGTGCAGATGTAGAACTTGCATTTTTTAAAATAAATTCCATTATTGGATTTTCAGTTTTATTTATGATACTTACAAAATTTTTTTAAATTTTTTTTATGAGAATAGTTGTTGGAATTACTGGTTCATCTGGAGCAATTTATGCAACAAGATTTTTGGAAAAATGTCCTAATGATAAATTTCTTATAGTGAGCAAATGGGGAAAAACCCTTTTAAAAGATGAACTCAATATCACTGATAAAAATTTATCTCCTTTTATAAAAAAACAATTTGATGATAATGATTTAACTGCTCCAATTGCTTCTGGTTCAAATTATTTTGATGCTTATATTATTCTTCCATGTTCAACATCTACACTTGGAAAAATTGCATCTGGAATTGGAGATTCGCTCATCACACGAACTGCACAAGTTGCGTTGAAGGAAAGATATAAACTAATTATTTGTATTAGAGAAACTCCACTTTCTACAATTTCACTTGAACAATGTGTAAACCTTTCAAAATGTGGATCTATTATTATGCCAATTTCTCCTCCACTTTATTTTGTCCCAAAAACTGTAGATGAATATGTTGATGGATTTGTAGATAAAGTTTTAAATGTAATTGGAATTAAATCAGGAATTGGTTGGAAAGAATCCGAATTGGAATAAAATAATTTTCTGTAACACACTCATTCTACAAACTTCACTTGAAAAAAAATTACTTTGCAAAGAATTTCTAATCTCAAGTTTTGTATTTAAATGAAATAAATGTTTCTAAAGTATTAATTCTTTTGGCAAAATAAATTCAATTCCTTCATTTGCTCTTTCTACATTTTCAATCTCAATTTTTCCAAAGTGAGAACAAATTTCATTTACAACTTCTTGCACAAGAAATTCAGGAACAGATGCTCCTGATGTAATCCCTATTGTTTCAACAGATTGAAACCAATTGAAATTTATTTGCGATTTGTCGTCAATCAAAAATGAATTTACACCATAAGATTTAGATGTTTCTACAAGTCGTTTTGAATTGGAACTGTTTTTGGAACCTACAACTAAAATCAATTGACAAGTTTTTGCAAGTTCTTTTACAGAATCTTGGCGATTTTGTGTTGCATAACATATATCCTCTTTTTTAGGACTTTCTATATTTGGAAATTTTTCTTTCAAACTTGCAACAACATTTTTTGTATCATCAATTGATAAAGTTGTTTGAGTGAGATAAACAATTTTATCGTTGTCTATTTTCAAGTTTTCAATATCAGTTTTATCTTCAACCAAATACATTGGAGAATATCCAATAGTTCCAATTGCTTCTTGATGATTTCTATGTCCAATAAAAACTATAGAATATCCACGACGATAAAAATCAATTGCTTCAATATGAACTTTTGTAACAAGCGGACAAGTGGCATCAATTGGAATTAAGTTTAAATTTTTGGTTTTTGATTTTAGTTGAGGAGAAACACCATGAGCACTATAAATTAAAATACTATGTTCAGGAACACTTTCAATATCATCAATAAACACAGCACCTTTTTTTTCTAAATCAGAAACAACAAAAGTATTATGTACGATTTGATGATTTACATAAACTCTTCCAAATTTTTTTAAACACTCTTCTACAACTAAAATTGCTCTATCAACTCCAGCACAAAATCCACGGTACGGAGCAAGTATTATTTTTTTTAACACACAAAAAATTAAATATGAATAGAAATTTTATCAAGCAAACTTTTTTTTGGTTGAGCACCAATAATTTGCTCCACAACTTTTCCATCCTTAAAAAGCATCAATGTTGGAATGCTTCTTATAGAATAGTTCATTGATGTTTCAGGATTTTCATCTACGTTGAGTTTTACAACTTTAATTTTACCATTTAGTTCACTGGAAATTTCATCAATGATTGGCGAAATCATTCTACAAGGACCACACCATTCTGCCCAAAAATCAACGAGAACTAATGTTTTTGAATCTAAAACTTCATTTTTAAATTCCGAATCTGTAATGTGTAAAGACATAATAATTTTTTTTACGATTTATGATATACTAATTGATTTATCACCAAAAAGTGATTGAATTGACATAAAAAACTCTTTTGAAGGATTTACATTGTAACTTGGCAACGAAAATTGTTTATTTTTATCATAAGAATTTAAACTGACAAAGCATTGAGAATTCCCTGTAAAATTTTCTAAAATTTTCCTCAAAGATACAACCTTTTTTTCATTTAGTTCATTTTCGTTTAAGTTTAGGATTATGCTTTTCACATATTTTTGAAAAATCGTGTTAAGTGAAATAATTTCATCAACAATTATTTTTAAAACATTTTCATTTATATCTGAT
>SXSO01000073.1 GCA_005792205.1 Bacteroidota bacterium
CAAACCTTCACAAGGTCCATCGCATTTTTTAATTTGATAATCAAGACAAAGTTTTACTTTTTTTGATTTCACAACTTTTTCATCAAGATAAAATTTACAACTTCTTACTTTAAATACATCACGAATTATTTTTAAAGATAATTTCAAATTTGAAACATCAGTAAATGGGCCAAAATATTTTATCCATTTTTCATAGTTTTTTTTACGAGTTACAAAAACTTGTGGAAATGGTTCATCAGTAATAGCAATATATGGATACGATTTGTCGTCTTTTAAAACAACATTGTAGTGAGGTTTTATTTGTTTTATTAGATTTGCTTCAAGAATAAGAGATTCAATTTCGTTATCAGTTACAATAAATTCAATGTCTTTAATTTTTTGAACAAGTGATTTTGTTTTTATATCAAAACTTTTTGAACTTTGAAAATATGAACTAACACGATGTCTTAAATTTTTTGCTTTACCAACATAAATTATTTCTCCTTTATCATTTTTAAATTGATAAACACCAACCATTTGAGGAATATTTTTTATTTTTTGTTCTAACAAAAAATTTTAATTGAGAGAATTTGAAACCAACTCAGAAATATCTTGTACTTTAACTTTATCAGTAACTTCTTTTGATTTTAAACCATCGTTTATCATCGTCATACAAAATGGACATGCAGTTGCAATTGTTGTAGGAGATAAACTTAATGCTTCTTCAACTCGTTCTATATTTATTCTTTTTCCAACTGTTTCCTCTAAAAACATTCTTCCACCACCTGCTCCACAACAAAAACCTTTATCTTTACTTCTTTGCATTTCAACTAAATTTATTCCATCAATTGCATTTAAAGATTTTCGCGGTGATTCATAATTATCATTATATCTTCCAATGTAACAAGAATCGTGATATGTAACTGTTTCCTTAAGCGATTTTGAAAGTTTTATTTTTCCACTTTCAATTAATTTAAAAATAAATTCTGTATGATGTATAACTTCATAATTTCCACCAAACTGTGGATACTCATTTTTAAACACATTGAAACAATGTGGACAAGTTGTAACAATTTTTTTCACATTATATTTTTTAAATGTTTCAATACTTTTTTTTATTGAAGTTTGAGCAAGATATTCATTTCCTAATCTACGAGCAACATCTCCATTGCATTTTTCTTCTTTTCCAAGAATTGCAAAATCAATATTTGCTTCTTGCATAATTTTTGCAAACGAAATTGTTACACTTTTATATCTTGCATCAAATGAACCTGCACAACCAACAAAAAAAAGTATTTCTGCATTTGGGTTTTCTTGAAATGTTTTTATGTTCAATCCATCTTTCCATTTATCTCTTTCGTCATTAGGAAAATTCCATGGATTAAAATTTTTCTCTAAATTTTGAAAAGTATTTGTTGCTTCCTTTGGCATTTTAGATTCATTAAGAACCAAATATCTTCGCATATCTACAATTGCATCAATATGTTCAATTTGAACTGGACATTCTTGAACACACGCCATACAAGTTGTACAAGCCCAAATTTCCTCTTCGGTGATATAATTATTTAATAAAAATGTGGAATCACCATTAGATTTTGTATTTAATCTATCACGAATATTTGTAATAATTTTTTTAGGTGAAAGCAATTTTCCTGTTGTATTTGCGGGACAAACTGAATCACATCTTCCACATTCTGTACAAGTATATCCATCAAGAAGTTGTTTCCATGTTAAATCTTCAACATCACTTACACCAAATTTTATAGCCGTTTCATCTTCTAAATTCAGTGGTTTTAAACTTCCACGAGAATTTATTTTTGCAAAATAGACATTAAAAAAAGATGAAAAAATATGCAGGTGTTTTGAATATGGAAGATAATTTAAAAAACCAAAAACAAATAAAATATGTATCCACCAAAAAATTGAGAACCAAAATTCTAAATTCTCTTGGAATAAAAACGTAAAATTAGATGAAACAATTTTTGCGTATTCAATTTCAGAATTACTTCGTGATGCATTTTGAAAGAGCATTGATATCATGATAAAAAAAATTATAAGTAAAATAAACACTGCTTCTAATTTTTCTTTTTTATGAACTTGCAATCGCTTTGGTACAATAATAAATCTTCTAAACAATGCAACACAAACTGAAAAAACAACTCCAACTGCAAAAATTTCTTGAAGTGAAATTAAAACTGGATAAAATCCTCCTAAAAATTTGAACGAAAAATTTGGAAAAACTCCTTCACCAATAGATTCTACAACTGCAAGAAATAAAATATTAAATCCCCAAAAAATTACAATATGCATAACTCCTGCAATTTTATCACGAATCAACTTTGTTTGTCCAAATGCAATTGTTATAACATTTGCCATTCTTTTTTCATAACTATCAAATCTAAATTCTGGTTTCCCAATTTTTAATTTTTTTATAAGACGATATACATTGTACGAAAAAAAAGAAATTGTAAAAATCAAAACGAAAGTAAATATTATTTGACTCATATTTTAAAATTTAAATCAATTGAATTAAGTTCTTTCTTATTTTTTACGTAGTAAATATTATCATCTAAAACAAAAAACGCTCCAAGTAAAAAAAAATTTGCATTAGATAAAACTATATCCTCAAATAAAAGCGAATTTATTATTTTGTTTTTGTTGAAAATAGAAATTTTGTTAGCATAAACATCATTTTCTTTTTCATAAAAACTAATTACAATAAAATCTTTATTTTCAAAAAATTCAATCTGTGTATGAACATTTTTGTTTGTCAAAAATTTATTCATAAAAAAATATTTTTTCTCATTTTTAAAATAATCAATATTAAAAACCTGTGGAATAATAGCTTGAGTTTTTTTTTCATCAACTTTAATTGATAAAATTACATTTTCGTCATATCCTAAACTACGAATTATATTCCCTGTAAAAATATCAACTTCAAAATATTCAACTGCAAAACCACATTTTTCAATATATATAAAATCATTTTGAATGAATAAAAATTTCCAAGAATCATTTTGCCACAAAACGTTTCCATTTATTAAATCAACTGCAATAATTTTTTTTTTGATTGGTAAGTTTGGGGTTTCATATTCGTGAAAAAAAATAAAATTTTTGTAAATAGATTCAATTCCAATCCACCATTTTTCATCAAAGGAAATATCTTGCCACAAAACGTTTCCATCTTTGTAAGATATACATGAAAAACTTGTGATTTTATTTTCTATATCTCTTCCTTCAGAAACAAAAAACCCATTTTCAGAAATTTTTAAATTCCAAATGTAACTTTGAGATTCAAATTTCCATTTTATAGTAGTTTTATTTCCTGAAAATAATTTATTAAACACGCAAAAAAATTTTTGAAATTTACAAATAATTTCTGCTAAAATTTATTTGCATATTTTTATAAAAAAAATTTTATGAATCTTAAAATTATGTTACTTATTACTTCATTCACAATTTTTCAAAAAGTAATATGCAAAAATGATAATCCCAAAGTTGTAGTTCTAATTACAATTGACCAATTTCCCAACTATTATTTAGAAAAATTTAAAGATGATTTTGGAAAAAATGGATTTAATTTCTTGATAGAAAATGGAACATATTTTAGTAACGCAAATTTTGAACATATTTTTAACGAAACCGCTCCTGGACATACTGCAATTTCTACAGGAACTTATGGAAATAAAAATGGAATTATAACAAACGAATGGTTTGATAAACAATCTAAAAAAATTATCTACTGCGTTGAAGATGATTCTCATAAAGTTTTCAATACTTCACACAAACGTTCTCCAAAAAATTTGGAAACGTATACAATTGGAGATATGTTAAAATTAAATTCTAATTTCAAATCAAAAGTCATCTCAATTTCAGGAAAAGATAGAAGTGCAATTTTAACAGCAGGAAAATTTGGTGATGCTGCTTATTGGATATCTGATTCTATTATAACAACTTCAAATTATTATTTAAATAGTTTGCCAAATTGGGTAACTGAATTTAATAATAATAAAAAAATAAATTCTTATATAGATAGTGTTTGGACAAAACTTTTGGACGATAAAAAATATTTAGAATATGGTTCTGATAATATAAGTTATGAAAACATACAAAACCAAACTGATAATATTTTTCCTCATAAAATAAAAATATATGAAGAACAAAAATTTTCAAAAAACAATTATAGAAATTTTTTAGGATCTCCGTTTTCATCTGAAATTATTTTTGAATTTTCAAAAAAAATTTTGGAAAATGAAAATTTTGGAAAAGATAATTTCACTGATTTACTTTTTATAAATTTATCTGCAAATGATTATATAGGCCATAAATATGGACCAAACAGTTACGAAGTTATGGATATTACAATACGAACTGATAAAATGATTGAAATGTTTTTAAATTATTTGGAAAAGAAATTTGGTTTAGAAAATATAATTTTAATTTTAACTTCTGATCATGGTGTTGCTGGTGCTCCTGAATATATTCAAGAAAAAGTTCCAAATAGTAATGTTAGAAGGGTTTCAGAAAATGAAATACAAAATTATTGTGAATCAATTTTAAAAAATTATTTCCAAGTAAATAATGAGAACTTCATTGATACAGCAATAAGTAATAACATTTATCTTTCTACTTCTACAATTCAAAAATATAATTTAGAAATTTCAAATGTAGAAAATATTTTAAAAGAAAGTTTAAAAAACTATTTCCCAATTGCTGATGTTCTTACGGAAAATGAAATGCAAAATTACAATTCATCTCAGTTTTATGAACATATAAAAAGAAGTTATTTTAAAGGACGAAGCGGTAATTTGATTTATATTTTAAAACCATATTTTATTGAAACAACTCAAATCACAGCAACACATGGAATGCCATATAAATATGATTCAAATGTTCCAATAATTTTTTTTGGAAAACAAATTCAAAAAAAAAAATCAGACGAACGTTGTTCTCCAATTGATATTGCTGCAACACTTTCTTCATTACTCGGAATTACGATGCCACCAAACTGCGAAGGTAAAATTTTAGATATAAAAAAAAATTAGTTTAAAATATTTTTCCAACTTTATTTTCAACTATATTTTTTATTTGAGAATTATGTAAATAATTTTTTATTGAATTGATTTTATCCGAAAGAATTTCATCTTTTTTAACAAATTTTATTTTGTTTTTTAAAAAATTAAATGCAAGAGAAGGTCCATCACCAAATTTAAATTTTGGATTTTCTTTTCTTCTAAAATATGATGCTTGCAGTGATGCAAGATATTCAATTGATACAATAAATTCAGCGTTCATAATTATATTCAAACATTTTCTTGCAGCAATTGTTCCCATACTATTATGATCTTCTTGGTTTGCAGAAGTTGGAATTGTATCGCTACTTGATGGATGAGAAAGTGATTTATTTTCAGAAGCAAGTGATGCTGCAGTATATTGAGAAATCATAAGCCCTGATTCAATTCCACTTTGTAAAGATAAAAATTGTGGAAGTCCGTGATTATGATTTTTATCCATCATTTTAGCAATTCGTCTTTCAGAAATATTTCCAAGTTCACAAATTGCAATTGAAAGAAAATCCATAACAAGTGCAATTGGTTCACCGTGAAAATTTCCTGCACTTACAACATCATTTTCATTTGGAAATAAAATTGGATTATCAGTTACAGAATTGATTTCTATCTCAACTACATTTTTTACATATTGCAATGTATCATAAATTGCTCCATGAACTTGTGGAATACAACGAAGTGAATATGAATTTTGCCTAATGTTTTCAGTATCTTTATCAATACGTTCAATAAAATCACTTCCATTTAAAATTTTTCTAATTGAAGTTGCAATAATATTTTGACCATTATGTTTTCTAATTTCTTGAACATCATTTCTAAATGGAGCAAGTTTTCCTTTCATAACTTCAAGAGACATTGCAGAAACTATTGAAGAATTTTTTAACAAATTTTCAGCATAAAAAACACACATCACAGAAACACCTGTCATTGCAGATGTTCCATTATTTAACGCTAATCCTTCTTTTGCTTTGAGAGTTAAAATTGGAATTCTTGCTTTTTGCATAGCAATTTTTCCGCTATAAATTTTATTTTGAAAAATTGCTTTCCCTTCTCCAATCATAACGGAGGCCATATGTGAAAGCGGTGCTAAATCTCCACTTGAACCAACAGAACCTTGTGATGGAATAATTGGATAAACTCCTTTATTTAACATATCAATCAATGTTTTAACAACTTCAATTCTCACACCAGAAAATCCCAGTGAAAGCAAGTGAGCACGAAGCAACATTATTGCTCTTACAATTTCAATTGAAAAATTTTCACCAACTCCACAACAATGACTTAATATCAAGTTACGTTGAAGTATTTCAACTTCATTTTCCGAAATAGAAACATTTTGTAAAGCACCAAATCCTGTTGTAATTCCATACATCTGTTTTTTTTCGAAGATAAGTTTTTGTAAGTGTAAATTAGAATTTTGAATTTTCTTCATTGCAATTGAAGATAA
>SXSO01000074.1 GCA_005792205.1 Bacteroidota bacterium
AAAAAACATATAGTTAAGAAAGGTGAAACATTGAGTTCAATTGCAAAAAAGTATAATATTAAAGTTGAAAACATCAAAAGTTGGAATAATATTTCATCAAACAAAATTAAGGTTGATCAATCTCTTAAACTTTATGTTAGCACTACAAATATTGATAAAAAACAAAGATTTTCTTCAGACAATAAAACTGAACAAAAACAAATTGTACATAAAGTAAAAAGAGGTGATACATTATGTTCAATTGCAAAAAAATATGGAACAACATCTGAAACACTACAGAACTTAAATAATTTGGGAAATACAGAATTGAAAATTGGAATGAAATTAAACGTCAGTTTAGATGAATAACTAAGAAAACTTATTTTGAAAATTATTTATTGTATTCTTCTATCGTTTTTTCGTCTATATCAAAATTAGCATAAACATTTTGAACATCATCGTGTTCTTCGAATACTTCCATTAATTTTAAAACTGAAATTGCATCTTTCCCTTCAACTTTAACTAAATTTTCAGGAACCATTGAGATTTGTGAGTTTTCAATTTCAAATTTTTTGTTGAGATAATTTAAAACATTCTCAAAATTTTCTACACTTGTTGTAACTTCAAAAATATTGTCAATTGTTTCAATGTCATCTGCTCCATTTTCAAGTGCAATATTTATCACATCATCTTCATTGCAATTTATATTTTTTACAATGATTTTTCCTTTCTTATGAAACATCCACGCAACAGTTCCTGCAGTTCCCATTTTACCATTGTGTCTTTCAAATAAATGTCTAATTTCTGAAACTGTTCTAGTTTTATTATCTGTTAAACATTCCACAATTATTGCAACACCTCCGCTTGCATAACCTTCATAAATAATTTCTTCGTATGAAACTCCGGGAAGTTCTCCAGTACCTTTCATTATTGCTCTTTTGATATTATCTTGTGGCATATTTACACTTTTAGCTTTTTCAATAGCAAGTCTAAGATGTGGATTCATATCCGGATTTCCTCCTCCGTTTTTTGCTGCAACTGTAATTTCCTTTACAACTTGTGTAAATATTTTCCCTCTTGATGCGTCAATGACAGCTTTTTTTCTTTTTATAGTTGCCCATTTAGAATGTCCAGACATAGTTTTTTACAATTTTTATTTAGTTAATATTTTCAGAAGATTTAAAATCTTTTAGTTTTAAAACTGGAAATGCATTATTTTTATTATTGCCATTATTTCCATTGAAAAAAAATTGTGAATTATATTCATCAAGTGAAAATACAATATCAATTTTATTTCCAATTGAAACTGATTTTAAAAAATTTCCCATTCCAAACCCAATTATATCCAAAACCAGTTGAGAATTATTTATTTTGACTTTAAATTTCAAATGATTTTTTCCAACTATTTTTGGTGTTGAGGCAACAGTAATATTTTTTGCAAGAAAAATTGGTCTTGAATTTTGTGGACCAAATGGAGCAAATTCATCAAGTATGCGATTGAACTTTGGTGTAATATCATTCAAATCAATTTCACAATCAATTTTAATTGAAGGAGTTTTTATATCATCAGTGATTAAGTTTTCAACAGTTTTACAAAGTGATTTTTGAAATTCTTCAAACTTGCATTCTTCAATACTAACACCTGCTGCGTATTTATGTCCTCCAAATGAAATCAATTTATCTTGCACTTTCAATAATGCAGAGTGAATATCAAATCCTTCTATACTTCTTGCAGAACCTTTTATTTTTCCATCAATTGTTGTGAGTAAAATTGTTGGTCTATAATATTTTTCTACAATGCGAGAAGCCACAATTCCTATAACTCCTGGATGCCAATGATTTTTGTGTAAAACTAAAACAGGAGGATTTATTTGTGAAATCATTTCATCAGCAAGTTGTTGTGCTTCTAAAAAAGTTTCTTCATCTATTTTTTTTCTATTTGTATTTTCACTTTCTAAAATTTGTGCAATTTCAGTTGCTTCATTTAAATCATCTGTGATTAAAAGTTTGATTGCTCTATTTGCATTTCCAATTCTTCCCGCAGCATTTATTCTTGGAGCAATTCTAAACACAATATCTCCTGATGAAATTTTACCAAGTTTCATTCCAGAATTATTGACTAAACAATTTATTCCAATCAAAGGAGTTTTATTGAGAAGTTTAAGTCCAATTTTTATGAGAACTCTATTTTCATCAACTAAAGGAACAATGTCAGCAGCAGTTGCTAAAACTACATGTTGCAGAAACTGGAGAAGTTTTTCTTCTTGAATATTTTTATTATTGGTGGTTTGTAAAATTAACGCATGAATTAATTTGAATGCAACTCCTGTTCCACAAAGAAATTTGTATGGATAATCATTGTTTGGAATAAGCGCATCAAGTATTGCTAAAGCGTTTGGAAGTTTTTCAGATGGTTTATGATGATCACAAATTATCACATCAATATTTAGAGAGTTTGCATATTCAACTTGTTCAACGGCAGTTATTCCACAGTCAACAGTAATCAATAGTTTTGTATTTTTTCCTTTTGCGTTATCAATTCCAGTTTTTGATAATCCATATCCTTCTGTAAATCTATCTGGAACATAATAATCTAAATTTCCTCCAATTGATTTTAGGAAAAGATAAAGCATCGCAACTCCATTGATTCCATCTACATCATAATCACCAAAGATGAAAATTTTTTCTTTTGATTCTATTGCAGAAAATATTCTTTTTACAGCAACATACATTCCATTCATCAAAAATGGATTATGAATATCCTCAAATGTTGGACGAAAATATTTCTTTGCAGTTTCATATGAAGTAATATTTCTATTTATCAACAAGTTTGCAATTGTAGAACTGATTCCAATTTCTTCAGAAAGTTTTTTTGTTAAACTTTCATCAGTGTTTGGAAGAAATTTCCAATTATATGTTGCCGTTATATTATTCATATCAAAAAATTTAGCATTGTCTGTAAGCCGAATTTTGTACCAAAAAATTGGTTGCAATCATTTCTCTAATGCGATTTACCCAAGAAAAAACACTATAAAGTGTATGAATAGAGCAGTTCACTTTAAAATAATAAATTTTTCTTTTATGTAATCTTGCTTCATTTAGGGTTTGCCAAATTTAAACATTACTGTTTAAGTGGTGAGCTCTTACCTCGCCATTTCATCCTTACTTTGTTTATACAAAGCGGTATATTTTCTGTTGCACTTTCCATTAAAAAAGTTTTTCAACTTTCTCATCCTTGTTTCACACAAGGTAAATTGCTCTATGAAGTTCGGACTTTCCTTTCTGTAAAAAAATACAGAACGATTG
>SXSO01000075.1 GCA_005792205.1 Bacteroidota bacterium
AGGATAACCTTCTGCATGTATGTAGGAAATTTCTTTTAACTTTAATGCTCCTTCTAAAGCAACGGGAAAATTGTATCCTCTTCCGAGATATAAAAAATTTGAAACATTGAAAAATTCATCAGCAATATATTTTACTTGAGAACTTGTTGTATCAATTACATTTTTTATCTTTTCAGGAAGAAGTTTTATTTCAGAAATAATTTTTTTTCCTTCTTCAAATGAAATAATTCCTTTGTGTCTTCCAATAAATAACGAAATTAATGAAAGCACAATCAATTGAGAAGTAAATGCTTTTGTAGATGCAACACCAATTTCTGGACCTGCATGAATATAAATTCCTGAATCTGTAGAACGAGCAATTGTACTACCTACAACATTACAAATTCCAAATACATTTGCTCCTCTTTTTTTTGCTTCTTCAAGTGCAGCAAGAGTATCAGCAGTTTCTCCACTTTGACTTATAAAAAATATTACATCATCTTTATATACAATTGGATTCCTATATCTAAATTCAGATGCGTATTCAACTTCAACGGGAATTTTTGCATATTGTTCAATCATATATTCACCAACTAATCCCGCATGCCAAGAAGTTCCACATGCAACAAAAATTATTCTTCTTGCATTTATAATTTTTTCTGTAATATTTTCTAATCCTCCAAATTTAACATTCGCAATGTTGTCAATTATTCTTCCTCTCAAAGAATTGCGAACTGATTCTGGTTGTTCATAAATTTCTTTGAGCATAAAATGTTCATAACCACATTTTTCAATTTGCTCAATCTCAAATGTTATTTCTTCAATTTGTTTTTCTATGACTTCGTCATGAATCAAATTTTTTGTCACAAATCCACTTGATTTTATTTCAGCTACTTCTCCATCTTCCAAATAGACAACTTGTTTTGTATAATCTACAATTGCAGCAACATCTGATGCAATAAAATTTTCACCATCACCAATTCCAACAACAAGCGGACTTCCTTTTCTCGCAACAATTATTTTATCTTGTTCATATGTAGAAATTACTGCAATTCCATAAGTTCCTTCAACTTCTTTTAAAGCAAATCTTACAGCAGAATATAAGTCATTTGTTAGAGGATAAATTTTTTCAATTAAGTGAACCAAAACTTCGGTATCTGTTTCAGTTTCAAACTTATGGCCTTCACGAAGAAGTTTTGTTTTTATTGCAGAAAAGTTTTCTATAATTCCATTATGAATTAGAGCAAAATTTTTTGAACAATCAAAATGAGGATGTGCGTTTGTATCGTTTGGCTCTCCATGTGTTGCCCAACGAGTGTGTCCAATTCCAATGTTTGCTGAAGATATTGTTCCGTTTAATGAATTTACAAGTTCAGAAACTTTTCCAGTTTTTTTTACAATGGAAATTTTATTGTTTGAGATAACTGCAATTCCCGCAGAATCATAACCACGATATTCTGTTCTTCGCAATCCTTCAAGAAGAATTGGCAGTGTATTTTTATTTCCAATATATCCAACAATTCCACACATATAAAAAAAAATTTCTGAAATATCTTAAAAATTCACTACTTGACAAAGTTGAAACCTCATATTGTTTTTTTGAAACCTATTCTTCTATTTCTATAAAATAATTATATTTACAAAAATTTATTGCCGAGGTGGCGAAATTGGTAGACGCGATGGACTTAAAATCCATTGGATCGTAAAGCGCTCCGTGTCGGTTCGATTCCGATTCTCGGCACAAAATTTTGTTTTGGACTCTTAGCTCAGTTGGTTAGAGCGCTTCCTTGACATGGAAGAGGTCGTAAGTTCGAATCTTATAGAGTCCACTTTTACTTCAAATTTTTCAACTAAGTGTTTATTATTTACATTCAATCAAACTATAAAATCTATGTTTAAAAAAATTCTAAAATATGTATTTATTGCTATTGCGTCAATAATTGCTTTATACTTTATTGCGGCAATTATTCTTCCATCTTCTTACAAAGTTGAAAGAAAAATTCAAATCAATGCTAATTCATATGTTGTATATCAAAACGTAAGTCATCTACACAAATGGCAATTTTGGGAACCGTGGCTTAGAAAAGATTCTACAATTAAACAAACTTACAGTGGAGCAATTGATGGAGTTGGCGCAACAATGAGTTGGACAAGTATTAGTGGAAATGGAATTATGACAATCAAAAAAGTTGAACATACAAAATCAATTGATACAGAACTTAAATTTGATGAATGGGATCCAAGTTTAAATTATTGGAGATTTGAAGAAGCAAATGATAAAAATAAAATTCTAACAAATGTAACTTGGGGAGATTCAGGACATCTTCCATTTATGATGCGACCAATGGGATTTATGATGGACGATATGATGGGAAGCGATTTTGAATTGGGATTAAAACTGTTAAAAGATTTTTGTGAAATCCCACAAAATGGAAATATCGCTCAACTTGTTACAGATGTAAAATCACTTTCTGCTTATACAATTTTAGATAGTTGTGGTACAACAGATTCTATTGGAATGAAATTAGGCGAATTGTTTGGAGAAATTGTAACTTATGCTCAATATCAAAAGTTACAAGCAACAACTCCTCCATTTGCTCTATATTATTCAATAGAACCAAAAGTTATACTTGAAGCAGGAATCTGTTATGAAAAAGTTATTGGCAACAATGGAAGAATAAAAGCAGCTCAACTTCCCGGTGGAAAAATTATAACGGCATCTCACTTTGGTCCATATGGAGGTTTTGAAGATACATATAATGTTATTACTAAATTTATTAAGGAAAACAAACTCACGCCAATTGGTGCTCCGTGGGAAATGTATATTACAGATCCTTCGTTAGAACCAAATCAACAAAAGTGGGAAACACAAGTTTTTATGCCTGTAAAATAATGTTTTACAGTTAAAAATTCGGTGTTTTTTCGAAACAAAATGACTTGTTTTTTGCGTCGGAAGACGATGTTTGTGACCGATTTGATTACATTTTCCAGAAAATAGAGTGTATTTTCACGAAAACATTATCATTTCGAGTCAAAGTAAAGCATTCCGACGAGGAAAAACACTCATCTTGTGTCAAAAAAGACACGAACTTTAGAAACGAAATTACTTTTGAAAATGGAGCAAACTTTTTTGCTCCATTTTTATTTTCAGAAAACTTAAACGAAAAGTTTGTAAATTTCAAAAACTTTTTTGGAAATTGTTACACAAATTATACATAAAAAACTTTGCTCTTGTAAATGAAGTTGAAATTGATTTCTGTAAAAACTTAAATATAGTTACGGGAGAAACAGGAACTGGAAAATCAATTTTAGTTGAAGCAATAAATTTGATATTGGGAGAAAGAGCAAGTTTAGAACAAATTCGTCAAGGAAGTGAAAAGTCAATTATAGAAGCAAATTTTCAATTTCAAAAATTGCCAAATGAATTGATAGAAATTTTCAATGAAAATGAAATTGAAATTTCAAATGAAATAACTTTGCGAAGAGAAATTTCACAAACTTCTACAAATAGAATTTTTTTAAATGATTCACAAATCACTCTTTCAACATTAAAAAAAATTGGAGAAAATTTGGTCGATTTACATGGACAACACGAACATCAATCACTTTTAAAAAACGAAAATCATATTGATTTTCTTGATAGATTTGCCAACTTGGAAAATGAAGTTTTAAATTTCAAACTCACTTTCAAAGAAATAAAAAAACTTGTTCAAGAAAAAAATTCTCTCACTCAAAAAGAAAAAGAATTAAAAGAACGACTTTCAATTTTGGAATTTCAACTTTCTGAAATTGAAAAAACAAATCCAATTTTAAACGAAGATGAGTTACTTGAAAATTAAATAAAAAAAATTTTAAACGCAGAAAAAATTTTTGAAATTTCAAATTCTATTTATAATTTAACTTATGAAAAAAAAGATTCTATAACCGACCAAATTTTAATTTCTCAAAAAAAAATATCCGAGTTAATAAATTTTGATAATTCTCTTTTACCTTTAGAAAAAGAAATAAATTCAGCTGTTGCTTCAATTGAGGAAATTACAAACACAATA
>SXSO01000076.1 GCA_005792205.1 Bacteroidota bacterium
ACCTCAATCGGGAGAAAATAAAATTTATGTAACGGGATTTATTGCAAACGATGGAGTTACGACAAATAATTCTACATTCACTACAATTTATGCAACTTCAATTGTAAATACATATCCTTATTTTGAAAATTTTGAAAACGGAACAAATGGATGGATTTCTGGTTCAATAGCTTCTCCAAATGATTGGATACTTGGAACTCCAACTAAACAACAAATTGATAGAGCATATAGTGGAACAAATTGTTGGGTAACACAACTTGATACAATTCCACATTCAGATATGGTAAATTGTTATGTTACATCTCCTATTTTTGATTTTTCATCAATGACTTATGATCCTATAATAAATTTCTATCACAATTATCTTACAGAATCTGGATATGATGGAGGAGCAATTGAAGTTAGTATAAACGGTTCTCCATTTGCTGTATTAGGTTCATTTGAAGATATGAATGGATATAATTGGTACGACAACGAATCCCCAATTCCTGATATTGGATATCCAAATGAAATCAGTGGTTCAAATTGGAGTGGAACAAGTGAATACTTTGATATTGTAGATAGTGGATGGGTAAATTCACGACTTCCGCTTCTTGGATTTGCAGGAACAAGTGGAGTACAGTTTCGTTTCAGATTTGTATCAGATGAAAGTAATGCATATGAAGGTTGGGCATTTGATGATTTTAAAATTTATGAAAGTGGATTTATTTCTGGAAATGTTTTTGATGATATAAATGGAAACGGAATAAAAGACATTGAAGATTTAGGAATGGAAAATGCTGAAGTAAACTTATTTGGTCCCGAAGAAAAAATAACATATACAGATACAGATGGAAACTACATATTTGATTATTTACAAAGTGGAACTTATCAAGTTTTTGCTACTGTTCCTAATGAATTTATTTCTACTTTTCCTGAATTTCCACCATATCTTGTAACTGTTTTAACGGGAGAAAATCCTAACTACAATTTTGGTTTATTTCAACTTGGAACTATTTCTGGAAATCTCTTTTGGGATATAAATGGAAATCAACTACATGATATAAACGAAGCAAACTTTTACAATTGGAAAGTAAAACTAAAACTTGATGGAAATATCTTGGACTCCGCATTTAGTGATATAAATGGAACATATACTTTTGCAAATCTTGTTCCGGGAAATTATCAAGTTAGTATTGATGTTCAAGTTGGATTTTCTCAAACTCTCCCCTCTCCTCCGGGATTTTATGAAATCACTATGACAAGTGGTTTAAACTCTATAAATAATTTTGGAGCAGGACAATTTGGAAGTGTTGCAGGAAAACTATTTAATGATTTAAGAGCAAATGGAATTTTAGATGTAGAAGACAATTTTCTTTCGGGATGGAAAGTTATGGTTCAAAGTGCAACAAGTTTTGATTCTACATTTACTGATGCAAATGGAAATTATTCATTTGTTGGTTTGGTTCCAGATACGTATACAATAATTGCTGAAAATCAAGATGGATATTTTCCAACTGCACCATCAACTGAAACTTATTCTGTTACAGTTACGGGAGGAGATAATCTTTCTAATTTAAATTTCGGAAGATTTAAGTTTGGAAAATTAAGTGGAACTGTGTTTGAAGACATAAATGGAAATGGAACAAAAGACATTGAAGATTTAGGAATCAGTGGAAAAGTTGTTTCGTTGAGTAATGGTTTTCAATATACAACTGATGTAAATGGAAATTATGTATTCAGCGATTTGGTTTATGGGTTTTATGAAATCACTTGCCAACTTCCAACAAATTGGACGCAAACACTTCCTTCATCTTTTTATACTGTTGAAATTCTTTCAGGAAGTGTTCTTCAAAATAATAATTTTGGACAATTCAAAAATATATCCATTTCAGGAACTGTGTTTGAAGATATAAATGCGAATGGAATTAAAGAAACGGGAGAACCATCACTTTCAATATGGCAAGTTTCTTATTCAAATAGTTTGACAAATGGTTCATCTTTTACCGATGAAAGTGGTTTTTATTCATTCGCAAATTTAGGTCCTGGAAATTATACGGTTTCTCAAACTTTGAAAAACCTATATCATCAAAGTTTGCCAAATGAAAATTATGTTTTGTATCCATCAAGTGGAAATAATATTATAGATATGAATTTTGGAAATTATCGTTTTGGAAATATAAGTGGGAAAAAATATCTTGATGATAATTTAAACGGAACATACGATGTTGGTGAAACAGGAATTGTTCAATGGACAATTTTATTGAATAATGTTCCAACTACAACTGATGCGAATGGCGATTATTTTTTCAAAGATTTAGTTCCTAAAAATTATACTCTATCAGAAGATATACAAGCAACTTGGACAAGAACTGAACCAATTGATGGAAATTATATTATTTCGCTTTTGTCAAATCAAAATGTAGTAAATAAAAATTTTGGAAGTTATCAAAAAGGTTCAATTAGTGGAACAGTTTATTTGGACGATTTAGCAGATGGAATAAATGATTCAACTGATATAAGTGTTGCTGATTTGAAAATTTTTATTTCATCTTCATTTGGAATTGATTCAACTGTAACTGATGAAAATGGAAATTACAAATTTGAAAATTTAATTCCAACAGTTTATACTGTGACAATTGATATTGCGGATTCTTACAATATTTCTGAACCTTCAAACTCATCTTATATTGAAGCAATTGTTTCAGGATTACATATTGAAGGAAATGATTTTGGAATCTATCAAAATGGTTCTATCTATGGAATTGTGTATAAAGATTTTAATAGAAATGGGATTTTAGATGCTGGAGATGAAGGTCTTTCTAATTGGGAAGTTATTTTAAGTGATGCCTCAAATTCTGTTTCTGTTTTCACAAATGAACTTGGAGAATACGCATTTGAAAATGTGATTCCAGGAGATTACTCAGTTGATGAGACTCTTCAAGAAGGTTGGAATAGAATTTCACCTGAATTTGCTTATGATTTTATACTTCATTCAGGAGAAAATATATCTGGAATTTATTTCGGAAACTTTTCTGATACAACATCGTATAGAACATTTACAGTTTCAACTGATTTATCTCTAAAACCAGTTAAAATAAAAGTCAAACTTAAACCCGGACAACGACAACCACTTCCAAATGTTTGTAATGGAAGAGATACTGTGATTTCAAAAGTTCCGGGAAAAGGTGGAATGGTACTTGGTATTGCAATCACTGATAAAGATTTAGCAAAACTTTATGGATGGATAAGATATAAAAAAGGAACTGACTTTGGAAAATTTTATACATCATCTCACGATATTGCAACAGCACAAGTTTTTGATTCAATTAGAATTCCCGGAAAAAAGACAAAACGATTTATAAAAGAATTGAAACCAGCATTTAAATCATATCAAAATCCACTTGCTGAAAGATTTGGTGTGTTTAAATTGAATTTAATCTCAAGTCAATATGGTGTTACTCCAAGTGGTTTTGGTGATTTGTTGTATATTGGAGATAATGAAATGTGGAGTGGTCAAACATTGAATGAAATTTCAAATAATGTTGATTCAATTTTAACTTTTTACAACGATCATCCTATTGAACAAACTGATTTGGATGATTTGGTAGTTTTATTTGATGACATAAACAATGCGTTTTATGTTGACATAGATACTCCAAATGTTTCTGTTACTCCATATTTAATTTATCATGGAGTAACTCAAATTATGGATGTTCCATTTTTGACGAGAACAAATTCAAAACATATTGATTTGAATTTACAAACTACAAATGTAGTTGAAGAAAGTGGATTTAAATTGAACCAAAACTATCCAAACCCATTTAATCCGAAAACAAATATTTCCTTTGAACTTCCCAAAGATGCCGTTGTTACAATTTCAATTTACAATTTACTTGGGCAAAAGTTATTTGATGTTGAAAAAAATGTTGAAATGGAAAGTGGAGAAAATTTTGTTTCATTTGATGCTACAATGCTTTCTTCTGGAATTTATTTTTATAGCATTGATGCCAACTCCGAATTTGGAAAATATCGTTCAATTAAGAAAATGGTTTTAATGAAATAGAATTTTTGTTGTTGTTAAATAACTATTGGGGCACAAAGTTGTTTTGTGTCCCATTTTTGTTTTTGGGAAATGGTGAATAATTCCAAAAAAATCCCGTTTCGGGACAAAAAAGTACTTTTTACTATACAAAAAGTCGTTTACATATAGTGTACAGACATTTACGGATAATAAAACATATTAAACAGGAAAAAATTTCCTCTTTTAGACAATAAATAGGAAAAATTTTCCGTTCCAATTTCACTCCAAAACTTCAATTTTAGACAATAAATACCGTTCTAAAACCACAATTTGAAAAAATAAGATAATTCATAATTTTCAATTTCAATTTATCAAAATAAAAAAGGCAACTCATTTAAGAATTGCCTATTTTTTAAACAGAAATATGTTTCAAAAAAATTTAATCCTCTTTTTCATTCTCATCGTCTTCATCATCATCGTCTTCTACTTCAATCTTTATTTCTATTTCATCACCATTA
>SXSO01000077.1 GCA_005792205.1 Bacteroidota bacterium
CGCAACAAAAGTAGAATTTCTTTTGCAATTTGAAGTTTGTTGGTAAGTTTAAACGATTATAAAAATGCAAGAGATTTTAATTTGATATATTTTGCAAAAATTTTTTAGTGTATAAAATTTCTAAATCGCTTTCCAACTCGTTAAGAGAAATCTCAAAATTAAATTATAAAAAAAATACTTTACCAAATGGAATTAGAATTGTTTCAGAAAAAATGGAATCAGTTCGTTCTGTTTCAATTGGTGTTTGGATAAATGTTGGTTCCCAAAATGAAACTGAATCTGAAAACGGAATCTCTCATTTTGCGGAACATATTGTTTTTAAAGGCACAAAAAATTTTTCTCAGAAAAAAATTTCACAAAGCATTGAAGAAATCGGTGGTTACATAAATGCATTCACAACAAAAGAACATACTTGTTATTTCGCAAAAGTTTTAGACGAACATATTGAAAAAGCAATCGCGGTTTTATCTGATTTAATTCAATTTCCAAAACTCAAAACAGAAGAAATTGAAAAAGAAAAGAAAGTTGTAATTGAAGAAATAAAAAGCGGCGAAGACGATAGTGAAGATCTTTCGCAAGAACTTATTGAAAAAGAAATTTTTCCAAATCACCCAATTGGAAATCCAATTTCAGGAACCAAACAAAGTGTAGAAAATTTCACAAAAAAAAATGTAACATCGTTTTTACATAATAATTACTATGGTGAAAGTATAGTTATCTCAATTGCGGGAAATTTTAATTACACAAAAGTTTTAAACTTAATTTCAAAATATTTTTCTTCTATCCAAAAAAATGGGAAAGAAAAAAAATTGCTTCCAGAAATTTTAAACTACTCACCAAAAACTATTGAAATAGAAAAACCAATTGCTCAATCGCATATTGTAATTGCAAATAAAACTTGCGGACTTGATGACAAAAGAAGGTATTCACTTTTGTTTTTAAATAATATTTTAGGAGAAGGAATGAGTTCGCGACTTTTCCAAAGTGTGAGAGAAAAATTTGGATTTGCGTATTCAATTTATTCTTATATAAATCTTATGAAAATTGCGGGAATTTTTGGAGTATATTTTGCAACAGATAAAAATAATATTGAAAAATCAATTGATGTGATTGAAAAAGAGTTTAAAAAATTATGCAAAATAAAAATTTCAGAAACCGAACTTGAAAGAACAAAAACCCAAATTAAAGGATCAATTTTACTTGGACTTGAAAGCACAAGTAATAGAATGATGCGACTTGGAGGCGATGAAATATATTTTGAAAGACGAACCGATTTAGACGAAATAGCACAACAAATTGATGCTGTTTCATCATCAACTATTTTAGAAACAGCAAAAGAATTTTTAAATTGGGAAAAATTTTTTAAAGTAATTTTAAAATCAGAGTTGAAATGAATGTATCAATAACAATTGATGGAAAAAAAATTGATTGCGATTTTTCAAAAACAGTAATTCAAGTTGCGCAAGAAAATGGAACTTCAATTCCACATTTTTGTTGGCATCCAAGTTTATCAGTTTCGGGAAATTGTAGAATGTGTTTAGTTGATGTTGGAATGCCAAAACGAAATCGTGAAGGACAAATTGAGGTTGATGCAAATGGAAATCCAATAACTCAATTTATGCCAAAACTTGCAATTGCATGTTCTACACAAGTTGCAGATGGAATGGTTGTGGAAACAAAATCTGATAAAATAATAAACGCAAGAGAAGCAGTGATGGAATTTATTTTGATAAACCATCCACTTGATTGTCCAATTTGTGATGAAGCAGGAGAATGCAAACTTCAAGATTATGCCTATAAACACAGCGTTGGTGAAAGTAGATTTGAATTTGAAAAAGTGCAAAAACCAAAACGAGTTGCAATTGGAAAAAATGTAATGCTTGATAACGAACGATGTATAATGTGTTCTCGTTGTATTCGCTTTTGTGATGAAATTGTGAAAGAGCCTTCACTTGTATTTTCAGAAAGAGGAGATAATGTTACGCTTACAACGTTTCCCGGAACTTCGCTTGATAATTCCTATTCAATGAACACAATTGATTTGTGTCCAGTTGGTGCTTTGACAAGTAAAGATTTTCGTTTCAAAGCAAGAGTTTGGGATATGTCTTTCACCGATAGTATTTGTGTTGGATGTTCTCGCGGATGCAATACAACAGTTGGGGTTCGCAATAATGAAATTCTTCGCCTAACTCCACGATTAAATGAAAATGTAAATAGTTATTGGATGTGTGACGATGGAAGATTGAATACATTTGAATTCGTCAATAAAAATCGCATCAAACAACCAATGATAAAACGAGATGGAAAATTTTCTGAATGTGAATGGGATGAAGCAATTTCAAAAACAATTTCTGAACTTAAAAGATTTTCTCCATCTGAAATTTTAGTTATTGGGTCTCCATTTGCAACAAACGAAGATAATTTTCTTTTGAAAAAATTTGCAAAACAAGTTTTAAAAACTGAAAACATTTGTTTTTTCAATCACATTGTTGAAGGAAACAAAGACGAACTTTTAATACTTGAAGACAAAACACCAAACTCATTTGCATTAAAAGAATTTGGTTTTGGAAATGGAAATAATTTTTTGCAAATGATTAGTGAGAAAAAAATTAGAGCAGTTTATTTACTTGAAGATAACATTGCAACAGATGAAACAATTGTAAATTTACTTTCAAATGTTGATTTTATTGTAACGCATTCACCAAATCTTAATGCAACAACACAGATTGCAAGTGTAGTTTTTTCATCTTCAACTTATGCAGAAAAAAATGGAACACTTACAAACTTTGAAGGAAGAGTACAACGAATTCGGCCTTCTGTTGCAACGCTTGAACACGATAGAGCTCTTGATGGATTTGCAATGAGTAGACTTGACCAGTTTGGTGCTCACAACGATAGATGGACAAAAGGCGAAAAAAGAGATGCTCGTTCTTCGTGGAAAATTATTTTAAATGTTGCAAATGGTTTTGGAGCAAAATGGAAATACAATACAGCAGAAGATGTGTTCAAAGAAATTTGTTTAAATGTGAAAAGTTTTGAAAATATGTCGTATGCAAAAATTTCTAATAAAGGATTACTTCTAAAAAAAATGGAAATGTATGTTTGAAGTTTTCATTGAATCAGTTTTAAAAATAATTATTTTTTTCACGGTTCTAATTTCTTCATCTGCGTATTTAGTGCTTTTGGAAAGAAAAATTTGTGCATATGTTCAAGATAGAATTGGTCCAAATCGTGTTGGATTTAAAGGACTTTTGCAACCACTTGCCGATCTTTTAAAACTTGTTACAAAAGAAGATATTGTTCCTAAAAACGCAAATAAATTTATTCATCATTTGTCACCAATAATTTCAGTTGCAATTGCGTTTTCTACAATGGCAGTTATTCCAGTTGGAGATACAATTGAAATTTTTGGAAAAGAAATTAAACTTCAAATTGCTGATGTAAATATTGGAATTTTATATATTTTATCGCTTACTTCAATTTCAGTTTATGGAATTGCTCTGAGTGGATGGTCTTCCAACAATAAGTATTCTTTACTTGGAGGGCTTCGTTCTTCAGCACAAATGATTTCATATGAAATTTCAATGGGACTTGCAATAATTGGAGTTGTGATGACTGCAGGAAGTTTAGAACTTGATGAAATTGTAAAATCACAAGCGGGTTTTAAGTGGAATATTTTTCTTCAACCAATTGGTTTTATTGTATTTCTTGTAGCATCATTTGCAGAAACAAACCGTACTCCATTTGATTTACCGGAAGCAGAACCAGAACTTGTTGGAGGGTATCACACAGAATATTCAGGATTAAAATTTGGATTATTTTTTCTCGCTGAGTATACAAATATGATTATCGCAAGTGCAATTATTGTAACACTTTATTTTGGAGGATGGCAAATTCCGTTTGGAGAAAATTTTATTTCATCTTCGGTTGTTTTAAGTATTACACAAATTTTTTCATTTTTAATTAAAGTTGGACTAATGCTATTTTTCTTTATACTTGTTCGTTGGACCGTTCCACGATTTCGTTATGATCAATTGATGAATGTTGGATGGAAAATAATGTTTCCACTTTCACTTTTAAATATTTTAATTACAGGAATTTTTTATTTTCTCTTTTGATTTATGATAAAAAAACAAATCCGTAAAAACGATTTAAATTTTTTTCAGAGAACATATATCACTGAAATTTTCAAAGGTCTTTCTTTGACATTTAGAAAAATATTTCAGAAAAAATTTACTCGCCAATATCCTGAAGAAAAATGGAATCCACCAATATCATTTCGTGGTCGTCCCGTTTTAGTTCAAGAAAAAAATGGAACAGAAAGATGTGTTGCTTGTATGCTTTGTGCGAGAGTTTGTCCTGCACTTGCAATTGAAATTCAAGCGGATGAAACATTTGAGTATTCAAAAGAAAGATATCCCAAAAAATTTGAAATCAATATGTTACGATGTATCTTTTGTGGCTTTTGTGAGGAAGTTTGTCCCGAAGAAGCAATTGTGATGAGTCAAGAATTTGAACTTGTATTTTCAAGTCAAGATGAAGCCATATTTGGGAAAGATAAACTTCTTATTCCAAAAGAAAAATTACAAAATCGGTTAGAATTTTTAAGACAATACAGATGATTTATGAAAAAATTACACAATAATATTATATGAGAAATTTCTTTTTTATATTTATTTTTTTTCTTGAAACTATGAACATCTCCATTTTTCAACTCAACATTTCTGTTGTAAAATAATGATTACAATTTTTAAATAACAAACTTTTATGAAATCTTTAATTCTTTTTTTAATTATAATAACTAATATGACAACATTTTCTCAATTGAATATCAACTATGAAAAATATGAACTTCCAAACGGACTTCAAGTGATTTTGCATAAAGATAATTCTGTTGCAATTGTATCAGTAAATATTTGGTATCATGTTGCAAGTGCAAATGAAAAACAAGGACGAACAGGATTTGCACATCTTTTTGAACACCTGATGTTTGAAGGTTCACAAAATGTTCCCGATGGAATGTATGATAAAATTGTAGATGGAAGTGGAGGTCAAAACAATGGTTCAACAGGTTTTGACAATACAAACTATTGGTCAATTGTTCCTAAAAATTATCTTGAATCAGTGCTTTGGTTAGAATCTGATAGAATGGGATTTTTGCTTCCCGGAATTACGCAAGATCGTCTTGATTTACAGCGAGATGTTGTGAAAAATGAGCGAAGACAAAGTTATGAAAATCAACCGTATGGAATGTCGTGGATGAAAATTTATGATGCACTTTATCCAAGTGGAGTTCCATATAATTGGCTTCCAATTGGTTCGCAAGAAGATTTAACTGCTGCTTCACTTGAAGATGTAAAGGAATTTTTCAAATTATATTATGCACCAAATAATGCAAGTATTGTGATTGGTGGCGATATTGATATAGAAGAAACAAAACTTTTTGTGGAAAAATACTTTGGAAGTATTCCAAAAGGAAGAGATATTATTCGTCCAATTCCACAACCAATTTCTTTGACTGAAACAAAACGATTTGTATTAGAAGACAATGTTCAACTTCCACGACTGTATTTATTTTGGCATTCTGAATCAATGTATGAAGAAAATGATGCAGCACTTTCAATTTTATCTGACATTCTTTCAAGTGGCAAAAATTCTCGTCTCTACAAAACGCTTGTGTATGAAAAACAAATTGCACAAGATGTTTCTGCGTTTCAAGACGGAAATGCTCTTTCAGGAAACTTTGGAATAATTGCGACAGCAAAACAAGATATTTCACTTTCTGAAATTGAAAAAATTATTTTTGAAGAAATTGAAAAAGTGAAAAAAGATGGAATTACAAAATATGAAATTGAAAAAGCAAAAAATAGTATCAAAGCAAGTTTCATATATCGTCTTCAATCGCTTGGAGGATTTGGAAGTAGAACTGATCAACTAAACTATTACAACACATTTTTTGGGAATCCAGGAAGATTTAATGATGATTTGAAACGTTATCAACTTGTTACGGAAAACCAAGTGAAAGATGTTACAAACAAATTTATTGACAATAACAAAATGGTTGTTTTAAGTATTGTTCCAAAAAGCAAATTAGATCTACAAGCAAAATAAATTTTATTATGACAAAAACTATTTTAAACATCTTTTTATTTTTTACTATAATGAACACAACATTTTCACAACTTGATAGAACCATTGTTCCAACACCAAAAAAAATTTCTCCTGAAACACTTCTCAAACTTCCAAATGTGGAAGAAATAAAACTTGAAAATGGATTGAGAATTTTATTTGTGGAAAATTCCAAACTTCCTATTGTGAATTCACAACTTGTAATTCATACGGGAAGTAGTATAGAAACACAACAAAATTTTGGCATCGCAAATTTAACCGCAAGTATGTTGGACGAAGGGACTAAAACCAAATCATCGCTTGAAATTGCTGATGAGATTGATTATTTAGGAGCAAACTTTTCTTCTTCTGCAAGTTATGATGGAATTTTTATTTCACTTCAAACACTCAAAGAAAATCTTGATAAAGCATTTGAAATGTATTCTGAAATAATATTTTCACCATCATTTCCTGAAAACGATTTTGAGAGAGTTAAAAAAGAAATCCTCACAAACTTAACTCAACAAAAAGATAGAGCATCAACTGTTGCATCACTTGTTTTCAATAAAATTCTTTACAAAACACATCCATATTCTTCGCAAGTTTCAGGAAATGAAAATACCGTAAAATCAATTTCAATTGAAGATGTGAAAAACTTTTACAAAAATTATTTTGCTCCAAACAATGCAACTTTAATTTTTGTTGGAGATATAAATAAAACAGAAATTGAAAAACTTGTGAATCAATTTTTTTTAAATTGGGAAAGAAAATCAGTTGAAAGTGATTGTCCTCTTCTAAAAAAAGAAATGGCTTCAACATCACTTTATATTGTTGATAAACCCAATGCTCCACAATCTGAAATTAGAATTGGACATGTTTCTGTTTCAAGAATGACGGAAGATTATTTCAAACTTATGGTGTTGCAACAAATTTTGGGAAGTAGTCATGGAAGATTATTTTTGAATTTACGAGAAGCAAAAGGTTACACATATGGAGCATATGCAAATTTTTCATATCGCAAACAAGAAGGTCCATTTGTTGCATCAGCAGGAGTTAGAACTGATGTTACCGATAGTTCTGTTGTTGAATTTCTATACGAAATAAATAGAATTTATACAGAACTTGTAAGCGATGAAGAGTTTGAAATGTATAAAACGTCTGTTTTACAACGGCTTCCGCGACAGTTTGAAACAAATGGACAAATTGCAGATTATCTTTCTTCAATTGCAGTTTATGATTTGCCACTCAACTATTTTTCCAGTTACATAAAAAATATTGAATCAGTTACTAAAAATGATATTTTGGAAACTGCGAAAAAAAATTTACATCCCGATAATCTTTCAATTGTAATTGTTGGTGACAAATCAAAAATTTTAGATGGACTTAAAAAATTAAATTTAGGGAACATTCGCATTTGTGATACTGATGCAAATATATTGGAAGATATTACAAAATAGTTTTTCCATTATGAATAATAAAAGATTCGCAATAGAAAAAAAAATCGCAAAAGAATTTGTTCTCGCAGATTATATTATTAACTAAAAAATAATTTAACATTATTATGAAATACATATTTTTTTTCTTAATCTCAATAAATCTTTTGGCAAATGAAAATTTAACACCAAAAGAAAAAATGTTTCTAAAATTTAAAAATAATTTTATTTCAAAAGATGAATTGCTGTTGAATTTATTATACAATATTACAGATAGAACAAAAATTGATAACGAATTTTTTTCTTCTCAAAAAGAAAAATGTGGAGTATCAACTTTTTTAAAATTGAAAACAGAAAAAGAAAACGCATCTCCTATTGTAAAAAATGAAATTGAAAAAATATTAGCACGACCTTCCAAACAAAAATTCTATGATACTCCTTCAGGAAAATTTAGAATTCACTTTGATACAACGGGAACGCATACGGTTTATCAACCAACTATAGATGTGAATCCGCAAAATGGAATTCCTGATTATGTTGATAGAACTGCTGAAATTTTTGATTTTGTTTGGAACTACGAAATTGATTCAATGGGTTATGATATTCCTGCTCCTGATGGAACAAATGGTGGGGGAAATGATTTGTTTGATGTGTATATGCATAAATGGAGTGGAACTTATGGAAGTGCGTATCCTGAAAATTTTATTCCCGGATATTTGGGACGTGGTGGTTATACAAGTTATCTTTGGGTGGATCCAAACTATGATGGATTTGGTTATCCCGATAGAACAGTTCCTATGAAAGTGACTGCGGCACATGAATTTTTTCATTGTGTTCAATTTGTGTATAACGCAAATGCTGGAAGTTGGTTATTGGAATTGAGTTCAACTTGGATTGAAGATATTTTGTATGATAATATAAATGATTATTATGCTTATTTGAGTGGAGGAAATACAGTTTTTACATCTCCACATTTATCACTTACAACTGAAAACGGACTTCATGAATATTCTGCTTGTGTGTTTGGACATTATGTTTCAGAAAATTTTGGAGTTTCTGCAATGCAAAAAATTTGGGAAGAGACAATTGGACAAGATGGATTAAGTGCTGTTGATAGTGCAATGACATTTTACAACACAAATGCTCCTGATATTTTTGCGGGATATTGTGTTTGGAAATATCTTACAGGAAACCGTGCAAATGCATCTCATCCACATTTTCAAGAAGCAACAAGTTATCCAAAAGTAAGAATTCAAAAACGATTTTCATCTCTTCCAATTGATGCAACAAATGAAACATATCCATCACTTGAAAATTATGCTACATATTATTTGACAATTGTTGGAAATCATCAAACGGGAAATTTTCAACTTGGGTTTAACGATCCAATGGAACAACAATGGAGAGGAAAAATGATTTTAGATAGTGCAAGAAATTTTGAATCAATTTCATTCAATGTGTTTGATGGACTTACAATTTCTGATTGGCAAAATTTGGATAGCATAATTTTTATTCCCGCAAACACAGAATATGTTGGAAACAATTTTTTATTTGGATTAACAGGAGTTTTTGAACCAACAAATGTTTCTGAAAATAATCTTCCAACTAAATTTTCATTGCAACAAAATTTTCCAAATCCATTTAATCCGAAAACAAAAATAAAATATGAAATTGCAAAAAGTGGATTTGTAAATTTAAA
>SXSO01000078.1 GCA_005792205.1 Bacteroidota bacterium
CAAATTTTAATCTTTCATTTGAGCGAATGATACCAACATAATCCCACATTATTTGTTTTATTTCTTTTTTATTGTGTTCAATTAAAATTTGTTCTTCATCTCTATTACTATGATACTCAACATTTTTTATCTTAAAAAGTTCTTTTTCATTTTCTACAATTTTTTTTGCCTCTAAACTAGCACGATGTGAAAATACAATTGCTTCTAACAAAGAATTGCTCGCTAAACGGTTTGCTCCGTGAACTCCCGTCATTGCAGATTCTCCACTTGCAAAAAGATTTTTTATAGAGCTTCGTCCAAATAAATCAGTTACAATTCCACCACAAATATAGTGAGCAGATGGAACAACGGGAATAAAATTTTTTGAAATATCAATTCCAAATTTTTCTTTGCAAGTTTCAAAAATGTTTGGAAATTTTTCTAAAATTTTATCTTTGGAAATATAAGTTACATCGAGATACACAAATTCATCTCCACTTTGTTTTAATTCACTATCAATTGCACGAGCAACAATATCACGAGGTGCAAGCGAAAGTCGAGAATCATATTTTTGCATAAATTCATTTCCACTTTGAGTTCGCAAAATTCCTCCTTCTCCACGAACTGCTTCAGAAATCAAAAACGCAGGACTTCCAGAATTAAAAAGTGATGTTGGATGAAATTGCACAAATTCCATATTTGCAATTTTTCCTCCAACACGATACGACATTGCAATTCCATCACCTGTTGCAATTTTTGGATTTGTAGTATGAAGATAAACTTGTCCAATTCCTCCTGTTGCAATAAAAACTAGTTTTGAAGTAAAAATTTTTACTAAATTAGATTCCAAATCAAAAATATAAGCACCAAAACATTTGTTGTTTTCTACTATCAAATCAATTGCAATATGATTTTCAAAAACCGTAATGTTTTTGGATAATGAAATTTCTTTCAATAATGCTTTTTCAATTTCTCTTCCTGTAAAATCCGCAACATGTAAAATTCTATTTTTTGAATGCCCACCTTCTTTTGCAACATCAAATTTATTTTCTCTTTTGGTAAACTCAACTCCAATTTCAATCAATTCTTTTATACGAGATGGACCTTCTTGTACCATAATTTCAACGGCATCTTTATTACACAAATTTGCTCCAACATCAATTGTATCTTTAATATGCAAGTCAAATGAATCTTCTTGTAAAATCACAGAAGCAATTCCTCCTTGTGCATAATTTGTGTTTGATTCTGCTTTTTCTTTTTTCGTTATTATTGCAACATTTGAAAATTCTGCAACTTTCAAAGCAAAAGTTAATCCCGCAATTCCACTTCCAATTATAATTACATCAAATGTTTGATTCATATAATTTCAATAAAAACTTTTTCAAAAATTTTTATTGCATCATCAACTTGATTTTTTGACAGAATCAACGGTGGAACAATTCGCAACACATTTTTATTTGTACAGTTAATAAGAATTTGGTTTTCCAAAAATTTATTTACAATATCTTCACACTCACAATTTAATTCAACACCAATTATAAGTCCAATTCCTCTTACTTCTTTTACAATTTTTGGGAATTTATTTTGAAGTTGTTTTAATTGTTCAATAAAATAATTTCCAGTTTCAATCACATTAGAAAAAATTTTTCTCTCATTGATTTCTTCTAACATAGAAATTCCAGCAACACACGAAATTGCATTTCCACCAAAAGTTGTTCCATGAATTCCTGTTGTAAAAATATTTGCAACACTTTCATCTCCCAAAATTGCACCTAATGGAAACCCACCTCCGATTGCTTTTGCAATACAAACTATATTTGGCTTAATGTTGTAATATTCAAAAGCAAAAAATTTTCCCGTTCTATAAATTCCCGTTTGAATTTCATCAGCAATAATTAAGAAATTATATTTTTTTTTTAAATCAAAAAGTGTTTCAATAAAATCTGAAGTCACAGAACGAACACCACCTTCTCCTTGAATAAATTCTAAAACAACAGCACAAGTTTTACTATTGATTTTATTGGTCAAACTTAATATGCTGTTAAATTCAATAACGTCAGTTTCTGGAAGAAATGGTTCATATCCATTTTTATATTTTTCTTTATCCATTATTGAAAGTGCTCCAAATGTTCTTCCACTGAATCCATTTGTCATTCCAAAAATTTTATTTTTGTTGAAACTTTTTCCCCACTTTCTTGCAAGTTTCATTGCACTTTCCATAGATTCAGTTCCACTATTTGTAAAAAAAATTTTATTAAATCCACTTAGAGATAAAATCATTTCTGCAAGTTGAACTTGTGGAAATTGAACATATGAATTAGAAAGATGAGTAAATAATTTTAATTGTTTTTCAACAGCAGCAATAATTTTTTCATTTCCATAACCAAGAGAATTTACAGCAATTCCCGAAAATAAATCAAGATATTTTTTTCCATTTGTATCGTAGATATAACAATCTTTTGCATTGTATATTTCAATTGGAAGTCGTTTATATGTGTTAAAAAAATATTTTTTTTCTTTTTCAAATATATCCATTTTACTTTTTTGTCCTTGAAATTGCAGAAAAAATTTTGTGGAAAAATGTTACTTTTTGTTTTAATTCCAATTTAGTTTCATTGTTTTCTATAATGAAATCGGATATTTTTTTTTTACTCTCTTCATTCATTTGCATTTTGATTCGTTTCAAAATATCTTCCTCTCTCAAATTGGTTTTAAGTTTTATTCTTTCAATACGTAAATCTAAATTTGAAGTAACAAGCAAAGTATAATCAAACATATTTTGGAGATTGTTTTCAAAAATAATTGCAGATTCAATTAAAATGTATGTATGTTTTTTTTCTGATAACAAAAAAATTTCTTTTTTAATTTCTTCAATTGTCTTTGGATGTATAATTGAATTTAAAATTGCCAGTTTTTTTTTGTCAGTAAATACAATACTTGCAAGTTGATTTGTATTTAGTTTTTTTGAAACAAAAATGTTATCTCCAAATTTTTCTCGAAGTTGGTTTTGAATTGATTTATCAATATGAATTACATTCTTTGCAATCTCATCAGCATTGATTGATGCGATATTAAGTTGATTAAAATATAAACACACTTCACTTTTTCCACTTCCAATTCCACCTGTAATTCCAATTTTCAGCATATAAATATTTAAAAAATAAAAACGTCACTATGCACACTTAAAAGAACCTCGCTTTTAAACAGTGGTTGTTTGCTGAAAATATTTCAAACTTCCACACAGTTGCTCATTTCATAATAAAACGAAAGTCATCGCAACATCCACAAAATTGTGGGAGGCATGTTTTATCTATTTCCAAGCCAAGTTCCCAATAAATGTTACTATAAGGTTCTTAAATAAAAACATAGTGACGTAAATTTTTAATTTTGTTTTTCAAAAGTATCCAAAAATTTTATCATAGAATTTAACTCTTCTGAAACTTGATTTGGTGGAGTTTCTTTATTTTCTTTTTCACGAAAAAGTTCTTCTGTAATATTTAAAGCAGCAAGAATTGCAATAGTAAGTGGTGGTTGATCGGAAATTTTTGAGTGAATATTTTTTAACATCATATCTACATAATTTGCAATTTGAATTGTTAATTCTTCGCTCTCGCCTTTTAATGGATATTCATTTCCAAATATTTTTACTTTTATACTTTTTATTTCCATTTACTTTAAATGTAAGTCAATTTTTTCTATCAAATTTTTAACTTCACTTTTTAAATTTTCAACTTCTTCTCTATAAATATTTTTATTGTTTGTGTTTATTTCCACAAATTTTTCTTCATACTCTTTCGATTGATTTTGAAGCACTTCTAATTTCATTTCAATTTTTTTCAACTTATCATAAAGCATTTTATTTTCAATTAAAATAACTTCATAAGAACTACAAAGATTTTTAATTTTGTTCCATAAATTTTCAATCAATTCTTCAGAACTATTCATTAAAATTTATATTCTTATATAAACATTAAACTTTTTATTCATTTCATCAAGAATTTTTTTACAATGAGAATCCACAATCTCATCTGTCAAAGTATTTTCAGTTGAACGAAATTCTAATCGAAATGCACAACTTTGTTTTCCATCACCAATTTCTTTCCCTTTATAGATATCAAATAAAATAACAGAACGAATTAATGAATTAGCGTTGAATAAAAATTTTTCTATCTCACCTATTTTTTGATTTTTGTCATCCATAATAAAAGCAAAATCTCTATAAACAGATGGAAATTTTGAGAGCGTTTTATATTTTGGAATTTTAATAGAAAAATTTTCCAATAAATCAACATTTATGTCAACAATAAAAACATCTTGCTCTATTTCAAATTGTTTTAGAATTTTAGAATTTGCTGTTCCACAAATTCCAATAAAATTTTTCTCAAAATAAATTTTTAAACAATCAGAAAAGAAAATTTCATTTTCTACTTCTTCAAAATAAATTTTCTTTCTAAAAACTTTTTCAAATAAATTTTCTACTTCACCTTTCAAATCAAATATATCTACACACTTTTCTGCTGTTTACCAATTTAATAAATTTTTGTTCCCACTTAAAAGTAAAAGCAAATGTGATTCTTCATTAAAATTTTTTAAACTTAAAGAATCTTCTTTATTCTCGATATAAAAATAAGTTTTTCCAATTTCAAATAAACGAAGATTTTTATTGCCATTAAAAATATTATGTCGCACAATTGAAAGCATTGATGGAATTAAACTTGTGCGAAGTGAAGACATTTCTTGATTTATTGGGTTTAAAATTGAAATAAGTTTTTCACTTGAAATTTGAGAAATCTTTTTTTCTTGCATACTGTTTGAAACTATTTCAAAATATGTATTTGACAAATAATTTCGTAATTTATCATCAATAGAAATAGATTCAATAGTATCAGGAAATTTTAAGTTTGTAGAAAAATTCGTTTCAATATTATCATATCCCAAAACGCGAGCAACTTCTTCAACTAAATCAATTTCTTGAAAAATATCTTGACGAAAAGATGGAATTTTATATTCTATTTCATCATTACTAATTTTTTTTAACTTACAAATTGCAATTGAAGAAAGAAATTTTTGAATTTGTGAGGATGAAAAATTTGTTCCAAGAATTTTATTTGTATAAGATGTACGTAAAGAAATTTTTTTGTTTTCAATTTTATTGAGATAAATATCTATAGAGCCATTTAAAATTTTTCCATTTGCAATTTGGTGAATTAAATTTGTACAATAATTTGCTGTAAACTCAATTTGTGAAATATCAACACCTCTTTCAAACCGCTGTGAAGCATCACTATTTAAACTAAGATATTTTGATGTTTTGCGAATATTTTCAGAAAAAAAATAAGCACTTTCAATTACAATATTTTTTGTTGCATTTGTAATTTCAGAGTTTTTTCCTCCCATAATTCCTGCAAGTGCAATTGGTTTTTTCGCATCACAAATTAAAAGAGTGGAAGAATTTAGTTTTCTTTCTTTATCATCAAGTGATATAAAGTTTTCATTTTCTTTTGCAAGTTGAACTATAATTTTTTTTCCGTCTATTTTATCATAATCAAAAACATGAAGTGGTTGTCCAAATTTTGCCATCGTATAGTTTGTTGCATCAACAATATTATTTATAGAGCGAAATCCAAGTTGTTCAACTTTATTTTTTAACCAAGTTGGAGATGGTTTTATCTCAATATCTAAAACTATTTTTGCAACATAACGAAAACAATTTTCTGTATTTTTAATTTCAACATTTAAAAAATCTTTTGTAAAACTTTTATCTTCTTTTAATTTAATTGAAATATTTTTCGTTTTGGAATTTATAATTGAAGCAATTTCACGAGCAATTCCGATATGACTTAAACAATCTCCACGATTAGGAGTAAGTGAAATATCTAAAATTATATCATTGAGTCCAAAAAAATTAGAAAAATTTTCTCCAATATTTTTTTCATCTACATTTTTCAAAACTAAAATTCCATCTCTATCTTTCCCAATTCCCAACTCATATTCAGAACATATCATTCCATTGGATTCTTCTCCTCTAATTTTTACTCTCTTCAATTCAAAAGGTTTTTCATTATCGTCATGTTGATTGTGTGGAACAACAGCACCAATTTTTCCAACAACTACAAACTGATTTGAAGCAACATTTTTTGCACCACAAACAATTTTTAAAACTCCACCTTTCACATCAACTTCACATAACGAAAGTTTATCAGCATTTGGATGTTGTTCAACTTTTAAAACTTTTCCTATTACAAAATTATTATACTTTTCGCCAATATTATCTATACCTTCAACCTCAATTCCTCGCATTGTCAAATGTTTTGAAACTTCAATTGCAGATAAATTAAAATCAACAAACTCTTTCAATAAATTAAATGATATTTTCATATTAAAATTGTTTTAAAAATCTAACATCATTTTCATAAAAAAGACGAATGTCATCAACACCATATAGTAACATTGCAATTCGTTCAATTCCCATTCCAAATGCATATCCACTATATTTTTCAGTATCCACATTTATATTTTTAAAAATATTTGGATGCACCATTCCGCATCCAAGAATTTCAAGCCATCCAGAAAATTTACAAACTCTACATCCTTTCCCATTGCAAAGAAAACAACTTATATCCATTTCTGCACTTGGTTCAGTAAATGGAAAAAAACTTGGGCGAAATTTATATTTCAAATTGCTTCCATAAAATTGTTTTACAAATGCAACAAGAGTTCCTTTAAGTTCACTGAAAGAAACTTTTTCATCTACATAAAGCCCTTCTACTTGATGAAAAAGGCAATAACTTCGTGAACTAATTGCTTCATTTCGATAAACTCTTCCAGGAATTATTACACGAATTGGTGGAGATTGTTTTTCCATAATTCTGATTTGAACGGGAGATGTGTGTGTGCGTAAGAGAATTTTTTCTGAAATAAAAAAAGTATCTTGCATATCTCTTGCGGGATGATTTGGCGGAAAATTCAGCGCTTCAAAATTATGATAGTCATCTTCAATCTCTGGACCTTGAGCAATTTGAAATCCCATTTGAGAAAAAATTCTTTTTACTTCACCAAGTGTTTGTGTAAGTGGATGTTTTGTTCCAGTCCAATTTTTTTTGCCGGGAATTGTTAAATCAATTTTTTGTGATTTATTTTTTACGCTCTCAAATTCAAGATTTTTTTTCTCAAATTCATTTTGAGCAAATGTGCGAAGCTCATTTAAAACTTTTCCTATATGTGGTTTAATTTCAATTGAAATTGATTTTAGTTCTTCAAAAAGTTCTGCAATTATTCCTTTTCTTGTGAGAAACTTTATTCTGAAATTATCCAGATCAATTAAACTTGAAATTGAATTTAATTCAGTTTCAAGTTGAGTTTTAGTTTGTGAAATTTTATCTAACATTTTACTCTTAAAAATAAAAAATCTTCCAACAATTTTTTTCTACAAAAATTAGAAATAAAAATTCATTGGAAGATTTTGTTTGTTTATTTTGTTGCTAGCTTACAGATTTCAGCAAATGCTTCTTGATTATTTACCGCTAATTCAGCAAGAACTTTACGGTTTATGTCAATTGATTTTTTATGCAAAGCATCTATGAGTTTGGAATAAGTAAGCCCGTTCAATCGTGCAGCAGCATTAATACGAATTATCCAAAGTGAACGGAACTCACGTTTCTTTCTGCGACGGTCGCGATACATATATTGCATCGCTTTGTCCACGTGATGTTTTGCAACTGTAATCAGTTTGCTTCTTCTGCCCCAAAAACCTTTCGCTTGTTTTAGAACTTTTTTGCGACGGCGTCGGGAGGCAACTTTATTTTGTGATCTTGGCATAGTTGCACTTTATTTGTTTAGTGAATAAAAAATTTATTTTGGTAATAACACATCAAATTTGTGTTGTTCTTGTTCTGAAACAAGAGTTGATTTACGAAGAGATCTTTTCCTTTTTTTAGATTTCGTAGTAAGAATATGACTATGAAAAGATTGCCTTCTTTTTATTTTTCCAGTAGCAGTTTTTTTGAATCTTTTTTTTGCTCCTGAATTTGACTTCATTTTTGGCATAATTATTCTGTTTTAGTTTTTAAATTTTCTTCTATTTTTTTACTTTGTTTTCTACTTTTGTCAGGAATATAAACCACAATTATTTGATTTCCCTCCATTTTATTTTCTTTATTTTCTTGCTCAGTTTTTGCAATATCAGAAAGTTGTTCATTGATTTTTTTCAACATATCATTTCCTTGATCTTTATATATTTTTTGGCGACCTCTAAAAACAACTACAATTTTTACTTTATTTCCTTCTTCAATAAAATGTCTTGCATGTCGCATTTTAAATTCAAAATCATGTGTATCAATTTGTAAATGAAACCGAAGTTCCTTAACTTGAACACTATGTTGATGTTTTCTTTGGAGTTTTTCTTTTTTAGTTTTATCATACTGATATTTTCCAAAGTCCATTATTTTAAAAACTGGAGTAACAGAATTTGGAACAATTTCAATTAAATCAAGTTCTCTTTCATTTGCAATTCGCATTGCTTCATACGGAGACATTACTCCAAGTTGTTCGCCATTTTCACCTATCACGCGAATTTCAGCTACGCGAATTTTTTCATTTATTCTAACTTTATTTTTGTCGCTAATTGTTTTTTCCTCCTAATTGTTTAATATTTTATTTTCAATTTCATTTTTGAGTTTCAAAATTAAATCACCAACTGCAAAACTCCCAATATCACCTTTCTTGTGTTGTCTTACAGAAACTGAATTTGCTTCTTTTTCTTTTTCGCCAACAACTATCATGTATGGAATTTTATGAGTTTCAGATTCTCTAATTTTGTAATTTATTTTTTCATTTCTCTCATTAATTTCAACTCGAACATTTGCATCTTTCAATTTTTCATACACACTTTTTGCATAACTTAAATGTGATTCAGAAATTGGAAGCACAACAACTTGAATCGGTGAAAGCCAAAGTGGAAAATTTCCTGCAAAATGTTCAGTAATAATTCCAATAAATCTTTCGAATGAACCAAAAATTGCACGATGAATTGCAACGGGACGTTTTTTTGTTCCATCAATATCTACGTATTCAAGTTCAAATCTTTCAGGTAACATTACAAAATCAAGTTGAATTGTAGCAACTTGCCATAATCTTCCCAAAGCATCTTTAATTTGTATATCAATCTTTGGACCATAAAATGCGCCATCTTTTTCTTTTATTCCAAAATCAATTCCATTTTGTCGCATTGCTTCTTGTAAATTTTTTTCTGCAAGTTCCCACAACTTTTCATCGCCCATTCCTTCATCAGGTTTTGTGGAAAGAAAATAATTTGGTACAAGTCCAAAAACAGAATAAAAATACGAAATCAGTTTTATTAAATTTGTAATTTCATCTAAAATTTGTTCTGGACGACAATAAATATGAGCATCATCCATTGTAATTTGACGAACACGAAACATTCCTCCAAGTGCTCCCGAAACTTCATTGCGGTGAAGACGACCAATTTCAGAAAATCGAAGTGGCAAATCACGATATGAACGAAGTGAATTTTTATAAACAAACGTGCTTTCGGGACAATTCATCGGCTTCAAACTATAAGTTGTATCATCTGCTTCCACACAAAACATATTTTCTTGATAATGTTCCCAATGTCCAGATTTTTCCCACAATTTTTTTTTCACAAGAATTGGCGTATTTATTTCTTTATAACCTCTTTTATCAAGTTCGTTTCTCAAAAACTTTTCAAGTTCACGAAAAATTATCATTCCGTTTGGAAGCCAAAATGGAGCTCCTGGAGCAACATCGTGAAACACAAATAATTCCAACTCTTTTC
>SXSO01000079.1 GCA_005792205.1 Bacteroidota bacterium
CATACTAATATTTTAATTTCTTTATTTGCACTTTTTTTAGTTTTTATTTTTTCTTTTATTCCAACAAAAATAATATCAAAAATTGAAATAATTGAATCATTTCGTTTTGCATAAATGAAATACGAATTTTTTGTAGCAAAAAAATATTTTTTATCAAGTTCAAGAAAACATTTTATTGGAACAATAAATCTTATTTCTATAATTGGAATTGCAGTTGGAGTTGCTTCACTTTTAGTTACACTTTCTATTTTTAATGGATTTGCAAACGTATCTACTGATATACTTTTAAATGTTGACCCACATATAAAAATTGAATTTTTAAAAAATTTAGATGATACAAAGCATAAAAATATAGAAAAAAAAATTTCTAATTTTAATGAGATAAAATCGTATAATTTCTATATTGAAAAAAAATGTTTAGTTCAATCAAAAAATTCTACACAAGTTGTTTTTTTAAAAGGAACCGAAAAAAATTTTTTTAATAAATTAGATATTTACAAAAAAAAAATTCCAAATAATTCACTTCCAAAAGTTTATATTGGAATGAATTTAGCAGATAAAATTGTAGCAATAATTGGAGATACACTTTCACTTATGTTACCAAATGAAATTGAAAAACTTTTTCAAACTTCACTTCCTGAATCAAAAGAATTTTTAGTAAGTGGAATTTTTAAAACAAAAAATATAGATTATGATGCAAACTATATTTTTATTTTGTTGGATGATGCAAAATCAGTTTTTAATTTAAAAAATAATGGAATTGAAATTTTACTTAATGATATTTCAAAATCAAATTCTGTAAAAGAAAAATTGCAAATTGATAATAACATTAAAATTTCAACTTGGTATGATTTACACAAATCAATTTATTCAATGATGAATCTTGAAAAATGGAGTTCTTATATTATTTTATCTTGCATTATTGGAATTGCTGTGTTTAATTTATTTACATCGCTTACAATTATGATTATAAAGAAAAAAAATGATATTGGAATTTTTTATGCACTTGGAAGTGAAAAAAGAAGTGTAAAAAAAATTTTTACTTCAATTGGTTTTATTATTGGTTGTATTGGGATTTTTTTTGGACTATTTATGGGAACTATATTTATTTTACTTCAATATTTTTTTCATATAATACCACTTGATTCAAGTGTGTATATTATTGATGCAATTCCTATTGAAGTTCAATGGTTGGATTTTATTTTAGTAATTTTTGTATCACTATTTTTAATTGGAACATCATCATATTTTGCAGTTTCAAAATTTAAAGAAATTTCAATTAGTCAAATTTTAAAATGAGAATAGAAGAAAACAAAATTATCCTTAAAGCAGAAAATGTTTTTAAATCTTTTTTGTTAAATGATTCTACAAAAAAAAAAATTGAAATACTTAAAGATATTTCAATTGATATTGTTGAAAAAAATATAAATATAATCTTAGGTGCATCGGGTGCAGGAAAAACAACGCTTTTAAATATTTTTGGAACACTTGAAAAACCTACAAGTGGAAATATTTTTTACAATTTTAAAAACATAACTGACTTAACTGAAAATGAAATTTGTAAAATTAGAAATATGGAATTTGGTTTTGTTTTTCAATACTATCATTTATTTCAAGAATTTTCTGTTTTAGAAAATGTTATGATGCCGATGCTAATAAGTGGAAAAAAAATCAGTGAAGCAAAAGAAAAAGCAGAATATTTTTTAAATGAAGTTAAAATGTTTGAAAGAAAAGTTCACAAACCATCAGAACTTTCAGGAGGAGAACAACAAAGAGTAGCAGTTGCAAGAGCATTGACAAATCAACCAAAAATAATTTTTGCCGATGAACCAACAGGAAATCTAGATTCAGAAAACGCAGAAATTTTAGAAAACCTTTTTTTTAAGTTAAATCAAAAAAACGGGCAAACATTTTTAATTGTAACTCATAGTGAAAAATTTTCAAAAATTGGAAATAAAATTTTTACAATTGTAGATGGAAAAATTTTAGAATAACGCTTGTTCCTAACTTGAAATTGTAGTATATTTAAACAGAATTTTAGAGAATATTTTTTCTTCTTATATAATTCCTCAAAGTTTCCTATAACAAAAAAAACCAAAATGGATATTACTGAATTAAAAAATAAAAAAGTTGCAGATTTAATTCGCGTTGCAAAAGATATTGGAGTTACTAATTATAGTGACATGCGAAAAAATGAGTTGATTTTGAAAATTGCTGAAACTCAACATCAAAAAGATGGGTTAATTTTAAGTTCTGGTGTTTTAGAAATTATGCCTGATGGTTTTGGTTTTCTTCGCTCACCAAACTACCATTATCTTCCATCTCCAGATGATATATATGTATCTCCTTCTCAAATAAAAAAATTTTCACTTAGAACTGGTGATACTGTTTATGGTCAAGTAAGATCTCCAAAAGATGGAGAAAGATTTTTTGCACTTTTAAGAGTTGAAACGGTAAATACAATTTCAATAAATGAATTAAAAGATAGACCATTATTTGATAATTTAACACCGCTTTATGCATCTCAAAAAATAAAACTTGAAACTGCTCCAGGAGAATATTCAATGAGGGTTTTAGATCTTTTAATCCCAATTGGAAAAGGACAAAGAGCAATTATTGTTTCTCCTCCAAAAGCAGGAAAAACAGTGTTACTTCAAAAAATTGCAAATTCAATTGCACGAAATCATCCTGAAATTATTTTGATTGTTCTTCTAATTGATGAAAGACCTGAAGAAGTAACTGATATGGAACGAAATGTGAAAGCAGAAGTAATTTCATCAACATTTGATGAACCACCAGAACGACATATTCAAGTTGCTGATATGGTTATGGAAAAAGCAAAACGACTTGCTGAAGCAAAACATGATGTAGTGATTCTTCTTGATTCAATCACACGACTAGCAAGAGCACATAACACTGTTATTCCTCATTCGGGAAAGATTTTATCAGGAGGAGTTGATGCAAATGCTCTTCATAAACCAAAACGATTTTTTGGTGCAGCAAGATCAATTGAAGAAGGTGGAAGTTTAACAATTCTTTCAACTGCTCTAATTGAAACAGGAAGTAGAATGGATGAAGTTATATTTGAAGAATTTAAAGGAACTGGAAATTCAGAAATTGTTTTAGATAGAAAATTAAGTGATAAAAGAATTTTTCCCGCAATTGATGTATTGCGTTCTGGAACAAGAAAAGAAGAGTTACTTATGGAAAATGATGACTTATCTAAAGTTTGGATTTTGAGAAAACTTCTTTCAGAATATACTCCAACTGATGCAATGGAGTTCCTATTAAATAAACTTAGAGGTACAAAAACTAACAAAGAGTTTATTAAATCAATGAATAGTTAGAAAAAAATTTTGCTATTTAAAAAAAAATTCATAAATACACAAAATTTTTTTTATGAGTAACAGTTTAAGATTGATAACAAAGTCACATTTGATTTGCAGAAAAAAAAATATTTCTAATAATGAAAGTTTTAATAATGAAAATCAAAAGATATATTGCACATCATTTGAATCTATAATTGGGCAAATTTTTATTGCTTCTACAGAAAAAGGAGTTTGTAAAATATCAATTCCAAAAGAAAGTAAAAAAGAGTTTTTTAAATGGCTTGAAAACTCTTTTTCATCTGATTCAATAGTAGAAAATAAATCTAAAAACAGAGAAACAATTGAACAACTCACCAGATATTTTAGTGGAAAACTTGCGAAATTTACTTGCAATATTGATATCATTGGAACACCATTTCAAATTAAAGTTTGGAAAGAACTTTCAAAAATTTCATATGGAACAACTGTAAGTTACAAATATATCGGAAAAAAAATTGGACTTAAAAATGGGTTTCAAGCAGTTGGACAAGCAGTTGGAGCAAATCCACTTGCAATTTTAATTCCGTGTCATAGAGTAACTGGAAGTGATGGTTCTCTTACGGGATATGCTGCTGGAATTAAAACAAAAGAATTTTTACTTCGTCTTGAAGGAACAATTTTATTATAAATTCAAATTATAAATCAAAAAAACAACATGGCAAAATTATTATTTATTATTTCATTCTTATTCACTTCACACCTATTTTCTCAAACAAATTATGCAACACTTTTAGATCACAAAAATATTCCTCATGGAATTTCTCCACAACAAACTTATTTTTCAAGTTGTTGGGGATGGGTTTCTCCTGAAGGAAAAGAATACGCATTTATTGGATGTGCAACAGGAACATCAATCTATGCTATTGAAGATGATACATTGAGGGAAATTCAATTTGTTACTGGACCAATGGCAACTTACGCATATCGTGAATTTAAAACATATAAAAATTATCTTTATGCAGTTTCAGAAGGTGGGAGTGGTGTTCAAATAATTGATCTATCACAGCTTCCTGATACAGCAATTCTTGTCAAAAATTTTAATTATACAAGAAATGGTAAAAATATTTTAAAATCTCATACGGTTACACTTGCTGATGGATATTTGTATCTAAATGGATGTGCAAATTGGAGTCCCGGTGGAATGGTAATTTTTTCTTTGAAAGCAGATCCAACAACTCCACAATATGTTGGTCAATATCAACCAGATTATATACACGATTCTTATGTAAAAAATGACACAATTTTTGGAGCAGCAATTTATTGGGGTGGAGGTTTATATATTGCTGATGTTTCAGATAAATCAAATCCAACAACAATAAACTTAATAAGTTATGATGGAAGTGGAACTCATCACGCGTGGGAAACAATTGATGGAAATTATGCTTTAACAACTGATGAAATTGGAACTGTCAATAATTTAAAAATTTGGGATTTTAAAAATCCTGGTTCTGGACCACCATATACTCCTACTGCACAATATAGTGCAAATCCAACAGATATAATTCATAACGTTCATGGAAGAGGTAATTATGCTTATGTTTCTCACTATGGAGCAGGAGCAAGAGTTGTGGATATTCATAATCCAACTCAACCAAATGAAGTTGGATATTATGATACATATCCAGGAAGTGTGAATGACTATGAAGGATGTTGGGCGGTTTATCCATATTATTTTTCAAATAAATGGATTGCTTCTGATATGAATATTGGACTTTATTTGATGGATTTTTCTTTGAGAGAAAATAGAGTAAGACCAAATTTATTAACTCCAGAAAATAATGTAGTCATCGATTCTCTTAATTCAACTTTTTCATGGACAAGTTCAGCTAATCAAAGTGAAGATCCACATTGGTACGAAATTCGTATAAGTGGAAATAATTTTTCAAAAACATTTAAAACACTTGAAACTTCATTTATTTTGACTGATTTTTCTGATTTTGTAAATGATGAAACATACACTTGGGAAGTTTATGTTGTAGATGAATTCACAGAAGTAAAATCTTTAAATACTTTTCAATTTGTTTTTAATGGAATTGTTGGAGTTAGTGAAAATATAAATGACAAAAGAAGTTTTTCAGTTCTACAAAATTATCCAAATCCATTTAATCCTGTAACTAAAATAAATTTTTCACTTTCTGAAAATAAAAATGTAACACTTAAAATTTACAATTCACTTGGACAAGAAATTGAAACACTTTTAGATGGTTTTTATTCTCAAGGAAATTATGAAATAGTTTGGGATGCAAGTCGGTTTGCAAGTGGAATTTATTTCTATAAATTAACTTCAGGAAATTTTATAGAAATGAAAAAAATGATATTAAACAAATAACAAAATATAAAACCCGATAAAAAATATCGGGTTTTTCATTTATGCGAAAAATAAAGTTTGTAAAATATACTGCTCAAGGAATGATTTTATTTTGATTGATTCGTTTCAAAATGAGTTAAAATTTAATTACAAAAATTTTGCAAAAAAAATATGTGATAGAAATTTTGGAGTTGGTGCAGATGGACTTCTTGTATTGAAAAAAAATAAATTATTCGATTTTGAAATGCTTTATTACAATTCCGATGGAAGTTGTGGAATGTGTGGAAATGGAGCAAGAAGTATTTCTGATTTTTATTTTAGAAACTATACAAAAAAAAATAAAGCAACATTTTTTGTATTTGATAAAATTTATACTTCTGAAAAAATTGGAAACCAAATTAGTGTTTTATTTTCCTTTTCTGAAATTCCAAAAATTGAAAACCATAAAATAAAAATCGAAAATAAAATTTTTCCAATTCATTATATAAATCTTGGATTTTCACCTCACACAATTATTTTTTGGAAAGACATAAAAAAATATTTTAAAAATATTTCTTTTGAAAATTTTAATGTAAATTATTTTGGTAAAATAGTAAGAGATAATAAGTTTTTTTTTTCAAATGGAATCAATGTTGGTTTTGTAGAAAAAAAATCTAGTAATAAAATTTATTTGCGTGTATTTGAAAAAGGAGTTGAAAAAGAAACTCTTGCTTGTGGAACAGGTTCAATTGCAAGTGCAATTATTTCTAATAAGTATTTAGCTACAAAAAACAAATTAAAAGTTATTACTTCAAGTAAAAGGAAAGTTAATATTTTATTTGAAAAATCGTCACTAAAACTCATTGGAAATGTAGAAAAGATTTTTGAAGGAGAATATTATATATAAAATGTAAATTTCCCATAATCCATATTATGTAAAGTAGTTATAAAAAATAATAATTATCTTAGAGTTTTTAATTTATTAGATATTTTTTTTAATTGCCTTATAATATTTATAATATTTTAAGTAAAAAAATGTAAATATGTTTTTTGTTTTTTAAAGTTTTACTATATTTCACACGAAAATTTTTGGACAGATAGCTCAGTTGGTAGAGCAACGGCCTGAAAAGCCGTGTGTCGGCAGTTCAATTCTGCCTCTGTCCACAAAAACTTACAAGCGTCATTAAATTATTTGACGCTTTTTTTGTTCAGAATATTTTATGAAACAAAAATTATTAAAAGAACCAGA
>SXSO01000008.1 GCA_005792205.1 Bacteroidota bacterium
ATTTTATTTTGAATCTCATCACACATTTTCAAAAGTTTTTCCGATTCAGATTGTGCAACTTTACTCACGGGAATTCCTGTCATCATTGAAACAACTCTTGAAATATCATCTTCTGTCACAGTATAAATTATTTCTTCTGATTGAAGTTGCCATTCTCTTTTTTTAGTTTCTAAATTATTCAAAAATGTTTTTTCAACATCACGAAGTCGTGCTGCTTCCTCAAAATCCTGATTTTTTACAACTTGGTTTTTTACTCGTTTGATATTTTCAATTTCATTTTCAAGTTCTATAATTTCTTGTGGAACATGAACATTTGCTAAATGAACACTTGCTCCTGCTTCATCTAAAACATCAATTGCTTTATCGGGAAGATGACGATCAGTAATATATCTATCGCTTAATTTCACTGATTCTTCAATTGCAATATCATCGTATTTTACATTGTGATGGATTTCATATTTGTGTTTTATATTATTTAGAATTTGAATTGTCTCTTCAACGGTAGTTGGTTCCACCATAATTTTTTGAAATCTTCTATCTAACGCACCATCTTTTTCTATAAATTCACGATATTCATTTAATGTTGTTGCTCCTATACATTGCAAATCACCGCGAGCAAGAGCGGGTTTAAACATATTTGATGCATCCAATGAACCACTTGCTCCACCAGCACCAACAATTGTGTGGAGTTCGTCAATAAAAAGAATTACATCACGAGATTTTTCCAATTCATTCATTACTGCTTTCATTCTCTCTTCAAATTGACCTCTATATTTTGTTCCTGCAACAAGTGCTGCTAAGTCAAGTGTTACAACTCTTTTTTCATGCAAAACACGAGAAACTTTTTTTTCAATTATTCTAATTGCAAGACCTTCTGCGATTGCTGTTTTTCCAACTCCTGGTTCTCCAATTAAAACAGGATTATTTTTTTTTCTTCTACTTAAAATTTGTGCAACTCGTTCAATTTCTTTTTCTCTTCCTACAATTGGATCAAGTTTTTCTTCTCTTGCAAGACGAGTTAAATCTCTTCCATAAGTATCAAGAACTGGTGTTTTAGATTTTTCTTGTTTTTTTTCTTTTGGAGTTTGTAATATGGAAGATTTTCCTTGAATTATATTATCCAATTCTTCTCTCACAGTGTCATAATGCACATTGAATTGATGAAGTATTTGTGCTGCAATATTATCATCATCTCTTAAAAGTGATAGCAAAAGATGTTCAGTTCCAATTGTATCAGATTTATAAACTTTGGATTCCAAATAGGTAAGTTTCAAAACTTTTTCTGCTTGTTTTGTAAGTGGAATATTTCCAATTATCATAGTTGTTCCACCAACTCTTATTGTGTCTTCAATAGTTTTTTTAAGTTTGTACAAATCTATACTTAAGTTTCGCAAAATTTTTATTGCAATTCCTTCACCTTCTCTGATAAGTCCCAATAAAAGATGTTCAGTTCCAATATAATCATGTCCAAGTCGAAGAGATTCTTCTCTTGATAATCTAATTACATCTTGAACTCTATTTGAAAAATTTGATTCCATATAATTGAAATTTGATTTGGCAAAATATACTCAAAACTTATTTTTTGACAAAGTGTAAGTATAATTGGAGTTAAATGTTTTTCAAAATTGAAAATAATATAAGTATTTCTTAAATTAAAACATGATTTGGATTTGGAATAATAATTGAGATTAAATTTTTGTAAATTTGGGCAACTTTTTTAAAAACAAGTTTTTTAAATGGAAAACCAATCAACAGAAAATATAAAAGAAATTTCACGGCAACTTCGTCGTGATATCATCAAAATGCTAGTGATTTCACAATCTGGACATTCAGGAGGTCCTCTTGGACTTGCAGAAGTTTTTGCTTCATTGTATTTCAAGGTTTTAAATATTGATCCTAAAAATCCAAATTGGGAAGAGAGAGATTATTTTTTTCTTTCAGCTGGACATTTGGCTCCTATTTGGTATGCAACATTAAGTCGCAGAGGATATTTTCCGATTGCAGAACTTTCTACTTTAAGAAAAATAAACACACGTCTTCATGGACATCCTGCTCCTCACAAAACACATGGACTTCCGGGAATTGAAATCGCAAGTGGAGCACTTGGTCAAGGTTTGTCAAACGCTGTTGGCGTTGCAATTGGGTTAAAACTTGATAAAAAGAAAAATAGAGTTTTTGTTTTAATGGGAGATGGTGAATTGAATGAAGGAAATATTTGGGAATCTATGATGACTGCTAATCATCATTCGCTTGATAATTTGGTTGGAATTGTGGATAGAAATTTTTGTCAAATAGATGATAGAACTGAAAATGTAATGAAACTTGAACCTCTTGCTGATAAATGGAAATCATTTGGATGGAATGTAATTGAATGTGATGGACATAATGTTGAAGAATTTATTTTTTCATGTGAGACAGCAAAAAAAATGAAAGGAGCACCAACAGTTATTTTAGCAAAAACATTTATGGGAAACGGTGTTTCATTTATGCAAGATGATTTTAGATGGCACGGTGTTCCACCATCAACTGAACAAGGAAAAATTGCTCTATCTGAAATTTCTCAAACTTCGCTTGGTGATTTTATTAAATTTGATTGGGAAAATTAATTTCAAAAAAAATATGGCAAAGTTTATTTCAAAAGAATTAAAAGAAACACGAATTGGTTTTGGTGAAGCAATTGTTGAACTTGGTAAAGAAAATTCAAACATAGTTGTATTAGGAGGAGATGTTTCTCCATCTGTAAAAGTAGATATGTTTAAAAAAGAATTTCCAGAAAGATTTTTTTCAGTTGGAATTTCTGAACAAGATATGATGGGAGTTGCAGCGGGTCTTTGTATTACAGGAAAAATTCCATTTGCTGCAGCATATGGAGAATTTGCTGCTGGTCGTCCATTTGATCAAATTCGCCAATCGATTGCATATAGTAAAATGCCAGTAAAAATTTGCGCATCACATTGTGGAATTACAGTTGGACAAGATGGAGCAACTCACCAATCACTTGAAGATATTGCATTAATGCGAGTTTTACCAAATATGTATGTTGTTTCTCCTTGCGATTATTATCAAGCAAAAAGAATGGTGAAAGAATGTGCATATCTTCCACATCCATTTTATGTAAGAATGTGTCGTGATAATTCACCAGTATTTACTGATGAATCAATTTCATTTGAAATTGGAAAAGCACAAACTTTAATTGATGGAAGTGATGTTACAATTATTGCAGTTGGACTTCAAGTTTGGGAAACAATTCTTGCAGAAGAAATTTTATCAAGTGAAGGAATTTCAGTTCGTGTAATAAATATGCATACAATAAAACCTATTGATAAA
>SXSO01000080.1 GCA_005792205.1 Bacteroidota bacterium
GGACCAATGGGTGTTTTTGAAATGGAAAATTTTGCTTATGGAACAAAAGCGATTGCAGAATCGTTAGTATTGGCAACCAAAAATGGAGCAACTACAATTATTGGTGGTGGAGATAGTGCAAGTGCAATTTCAAAATTTGGTTTGGAAGAATCTGTTTCGCATGTTTCAACAGGAGGTGGGGCATCACTTGAATTTTTAGAAGGAAAAACTCTTCCTGGAATTATTCCTCTTATGAAAAAATAAATTTTTATTTTATAAAATAGTTTTTATATCAAATGTCATATTATCGTTCAAATATTTTTGGAACTTCTTCTTATATAACTCCCGTTGTAAAATCTTTATTGATTTCAAATGTAGTGGTATATTTTTTAGCAAATTTTTTAGATAATTTTACAATTGGAGATTTTTTATTTTCAGATTTTTTACGAAAGTTTTTATTCCTATATCCCTTTGAAACAAAAGATTTTGGAATATGGCAAGTTTTTACTTATATGTTTATGCATGGTGGGATTTGGCATTTGTTGTTCAATATGTTTGCTCTTTGGATGTTTGGTTCCGAACTTGAAAATTTGATGGGTTCATCAAAATTTTTATTTTACTATACAATTTGTGGAGTTGGAGCAGGAATTGCAAATTTATTTATTGCACCAATTTTTGCAAGTGTTGGGCCAACAGTTGGAGCAAGCGGAGCAATTTATGGTGTATTAGTTGCTTTTGGTCTTTTGTTTCCAGATAGAATTGTATTTATGTATTTTATTCCACTTCCTGCAAAAATTTTTGTTGGAATTTATATGGCAATTGAACTTTATTCTGGAATCACGGGAACAAACGATGGAATTGCACATTTTGCTCATTTAGGAGGCGCAGCAGTTGGATTTATATTTTTAATTTTTGATAAAGAAAGCTCATCAGGACAAAATTTATTTCAATATATTTTTGGAAATGTGAAAAGAAAAAAACATGATAATGGATTTAGTTATACAATTGAAAATGAAACTTCACATAGAAGATATGATGATGATTACAAATATAGAGCAAATCAAGAAGTGATAAATAAAATACTTGATAAAATTTCCAAGACGGGATATTCAAGTTTGACTGAAGAAGAGAAAAAAGTTTTATACGAAGAAAGTAAAAAAATTAGATGATTGAAATTCCTATAATAAATAATTCAAATTTAGTTGAGCATAATTTTGTTTCTTACAAAATTGGTAATAGAAGAAAAACTCGTGTTGTAAATGTTGGAGGAGTATTAGTTGGTGGAGGGAATCCGATTTCAGTTCAAACGATGACAAAAACCAAAACAAGTGATATTGAAGGAACTTTGAAACAAATTTATGAAGCTGCGGATCTTGGATGTGATATTGTTCGCGTAACTATAAATGATAAAGAAGCAAGTGAATCAATTTTTGAAATTGTAAAAAAATCACCGATTCCAATTGTTGCAGATATTCATTTCAATCATATTTTTGCGTTGAAATCAATTGAAGCAAATGTTGCAAAAGTTCGTATAAATCCGGGAAATATTGGAAACGAAGATAGAATTAAAGAGGTCCTTTTTGCAGCAAAACAAAAACATATTCCAATTCGTATTGGAGTAAATTCTGGTTCTTTGGAAGAAGATATCTTAGAAAAATTTGGTTATCCAACAGCAGAAGCATTATATGAAAGTGCTCTGCGGCATATTAAAATTTGTGATGAATTTAATTTCAAAGATGTAATTGTTTCAGTGAAATCCACAGATGTTCGTTTGATGATTGAAGCGTATCGTCTCATTGCACAAAAAACGGATGTTCCACTTCATCTTGGAGTTACAGAAGCAGGAACTACAAAAATTGGAACAATAAAATCATCGGTTGGAATTGGGACTTTACTTGCTGAAGGAATTGGAGACACAATTCGTGTTTCACTAACAGATGAGCCAAAAAAGGAAGTTGAAGTTGGAAAAGAAATTTTACGTTCACTTGGTCTCGCATCCCGCAATATTGAACTCATTGCATGTCCAACTTGTGGAAGATTAGAAGTGGATTTATTTAAAATAATGTCTGAATTGGAAAATAAACTTGAAGGAATAAAAAAGCCAATAAAAATAGCAGTTCTTGGATGTGTTGTAAATGGTCCCGGAGAAGCAAGTGAAGCAGATATTGGAATTGCAGCAGGAAAAGGTGTTGCAATTTTATATCGCAAAGGTGAAGTTGTAAAAAAAGTAAAAGAGGAAGAAATTGTTTCAACAATTTTAGAGGAAGTAAAAAAGTTTTAAAATAAAAAAAATATGTCATCGAAATTAACAGTAAAAACAAATGGTTCAATTCTTGTTGAAGGTGATTTTGAAATATATGATGATAAAGGAAATAAATTTGATTTAGGAGGAAGAAATATTGTTTCAATTTGTCGTTGTGGTTTGAGTAACAACAAACCATTTTGTGATGGAAGCCATAAAAAGGGATTTGAACATAATGTCATTGCGTTTGCTATTCCACCAATTACAAAATAGTTTTTTAAATGCATTCGCTTCTGCTTCGTACTTATGCAAAAATCAATTTGGGATTGCAAGTCCTTGAAAAAAGAAGTGATAATTTTCATAAAATAGAAACTATTTTTCATCGCATAAATTTATTTGATGAAATAAAATTTCAATTTGCAGATAGTGGTGTTTTTTTTTCTTCGTCAAGTTCTGAAATTGACAATGAAAACAATCTATGTGTAAAAGCAGTAAAATTATTTCAAGGAAAATTGAAATTTAATTTTGGCATTAAAATAAATTTGGAAAAAAAAATTCCAATTGGAGCGGGACTTGGTGGTGGAAGTAGTGATGCAGCAAGTATTTTAATTGGGCTATGTAAATTTTTTGATATTGAATTATCCAATTCAACATTGAATGAAATTGCAATTCAACTTGGTTCAGATGTTTCATATTTTTTAAAAAATGGAAGTGCTTATGCAACAAACCGTGGAGAAAATTTAGAATATTTTGAACTGAAAATTCCATATTGGATTGTCGTAGTTTATCCAAACATTCACATTTCAACACTTTGGGCATATCAAAATATAATTCCAAATAATTTGAAAAGAAAAAATTTAAAACTTCTTGTCCAAAATTTTTCTTATGGAAAAGAAAAAATAAAAAATGATTTTGAAAAAACTATATTTGAAAAATTTCCAGAAATCCAAAAAATCAAAAATAGTTTTTATGAATTTGGAGCAATGTTTTCACTTATGAGTGGAAGTGGTTCATCGGTTTTTGGTTTTTTTGAAGATGAATTAAGTGCAAAAAAATTTTTTGAATATAATAAAAACCAGTATAAAACATTTCTAACAGAACCAAATTTTTACCCATATGACTGAAAAAGAAATTCAACTTTACGACAAACAAAATATGAGAAAATTGATTTTGGATTTTCCAACTCATATTGATTTAGCAATTGAAATTGCAAATAAAGTTACATTTCCAAAATTTAAAAAAATAATTTCTAATATTGTAATTACAGGACTTGGAGGTTCTGCAATTGGAGGTGATTTAGTTCGCTCTTATTTAAGTGATGAAGTTAAAATTCCAATTTTTATAAATCGCAATTATATACTTCCAAATTTTGTTAATGAAAATTCACTTGTCATCATTTCAAGTTATTCGGGAAATACTGAAGAAACAATTTCAACTCATATTGATGCAACAAAACGAAAAGCAAATATAATTTGCATTTCATCAAATGGAAAAATATTTGATCTTGCAAAAAAATATCAGCAAACATTTGTTGAACTTCCAAAAGGATTTCCACCAAGAACGGCACTTGCATTTTCGTTTTTTACAATTTTACAAATTCTTTCTCGCCTTGAAATTGTAAAATCGCAAACGGGAAAAATTTTAGAAACAAAAAATTTTTTATTACAAAAATCTTTTTCTTACTCTTCATTAAACGAAAAGAAAAATTTATCTCTACAAATTGCAAAAAAAATTTTCAAAAAAATTCCAATTATATATTCAGCAACTGATAAGTTTGATGTTGTAAATTTAAGATGGAGAGGACAAATTTGTGAAAATAGTAAACAACTTGCTTTTGGAAATTTAGTTCCCGAAATGAATCACAACGAACTTGTTGGATGGAATTTATTGAAAGATAAAACAAAAAACTTTGTTGTTATTTATTTGAAAGATAAATATGATAATCCTCGTGTTAAATTGAGAATGGAAGTGATGGAAAAAATTATTCAAAAGCATTCTAATATAATTCAAATTCAAAGTGAAGGTATTTCTGATTTGACAAGAATTTTTTCACTTATATATCTTGGAGATTGGATAAGTTTTTATCTTGCAATTTTAAACAAAACTAATCCAACACCTGTTGAAGTAATTGATTATTTGAAATCTGAAATTGCAAAAATAAATTGAAATAAAAAAACATAGATGTTTTTTCAATTAAAAACTCCTTACAAACCATCTGGTGATCAAGTTGAAGCAATTTAAAAATTAGTAGAAGGAATTAATCAAAAAAAAACAACTCAAACTTTACTTGGAGTTACGGGAAGTGGAAAAACATTTACAATTTCAAATGTAATTTCACAAGTACAAAAACCAATACTTGTGATTTCACACAATAAAACACTTGCTGCACAACTTTACGGAGAATTTAGAAGTTTTTTTCCAAATGATAAAGTTGAGTTTTTTATTTCATACTACGATTACTATCAACCAGAATCTTACATTCCACAAACCGATACTTATATTGCAAAAGATGCTTCAATAAATTCAGAAATTGACAGACTTCGTCTTCGCTCAACAAGTGCTTTACTTTCTGGAGATAAAAATGTAATCATTGTTTCATCAGTGAGTTGTATTTATGGAATTGGTGCTCCACATGAATGGATGAATGCAATGATTATTTTGCATTTGAAAGATAAAATGTCAAGAAGTGAATTTTATTTGAGATTAGTTGAGATTCATTATTCACGAAATGATTTTGAATTTACTCGTGGAACTTTTCGTGTGAGAGGAAGTGCAGTTGAAATTTTTCCCGCATACGAAAATGATGAAATTATAAGAGTTGAATTTTTTGGTGAAGAGATTGAGAAAATTTTTTTGGTAAATCCACTCAATGGTGAAATTATCCAAGAAGTTGATTCTGTAACCATTTACCCATCAAAACAATTTATTACTTCACATAATGCTATTGAAAACGCAATAGATTCAATACTGAAAGAACTTGATGAAAGAATAAATGAATTAAAATCTCAAAATAAATTGCTTGAGGCAAATCGTTTGGAACAAAGAACAATTTTTGATATAACTATGATGCGAGAAGTTGGATATTGTGCAGGAATCGAAAATTATTCTCGTCATCTTGATGGAAGAGAAAAAGGTTCTCGTCCGTATTGTCTTTTGGATTATTTTCCAAAAGATTTTTTAATTGTAATTGATGAATCACATGTAAAAGTTCCACAAATTATTGGACTGTATAATGGAGATAGATCTCGCAAACAA
>SXSO01000081.1 GCA_005792205.1 Bacteroidota bacterium
ATTTCCCAAAAATAAAAATGGGACACAAAATAACTTCGTGTCCCAATAATTATTCTAAAAGAACTAAAACTTTTATTTCACCAAAATCATTTTCTTCATTTCAGAAAAGTTATTTGTCGTAAGTTTATAGAAATAAATTCCACTGTTCAAATTATTTGCGTCAAAATCAATTTCGTAAGTCCCAACATTTTTATTTTCATTTACAAGTGTTTTTATTTCACGTCCTAAAATATCAAACACTTTTAAATTTACAAATCCACTTTTTACAATTTCATATTTTATTTTTGTTTTCGGATTAAATGGATTTGGAAAATTTTGTTTCAATGAAAATTTTGTTGGAAGATTATTTTCCTTTACAGAAAGTGGAATCCATCCCAATCCATCGCAACTTAAATTATCTAAAAACCATCCGCGAGAAGTGACAATATTATCAACACCAAATTGAAATGAAATTACAATATTATCATTTAGATTTGTAATTCCACTCAAATCAAAAATTTCTTGTTGCCATCCATTTGAATTTCCTGAAAATGCTCTTTCGCCACCAAGTGGATTTTCATATTGAGTTGAAAGTGTTGTGTCATAATTTCCAATTGGAGTAATCAAAATTGGAGGACCATTATTTATTTTTATTTTCACATTTCCACCGTCATATCTATTTTCAATATTATACCAATGATAAAATGTAATTGTTGGAGATTCAGAAATAACTCTTAACGATGGCGTTTCAAGTGTTGATAATAAAGGCCCATTTGTATATTCACCAATAAGTTTTGTTCCCCAAAAATTTGGTTCTGAATATGGATTTGGAGATATTGTACTTCCCCATTCCCAATCTTCTGTTGGCAAAAGTTCGCCATTTGATAAATTAAAATCAGAAACATAATTTATCGTTTCCACAATTGTAAAAGATTGATATGTTGAATCAGTTGGAAAATACGCAACATTATTTTGTGAAGAAGAATCAATTGCAATTATTTGATAAGAAAAAATATCTCCAATATTTATTTGCGAAATATCAAATGGAAGATTCGCTTCATATCTATTATTTATTGTATGAATTAAATTGAAATCATTTTGTTGAATTCCATTATATTGAAACTTGACTTTTACATTTTGAACTCCTATATTATCAATTACTGTTGCTTTTATTTTTGGAGGAAATGTAAAAATCGATTGTACATTTATTGCTTGATGTTGAATTTGAGGAATCACATTATCGCTACCAACATAAAATTGAAAATAATCATTTTGTGGAAAATAAGAAATTATTGCTGCAGAGTTTTTTACTCGCAAATAATAACGAACGGTTATATTATTTTGATTTGTTGGAATTGCTGCTTCATAAAAATTTCCTGTTATATTTTGAATCTGAATTGAATCAAATGGAGAATTATTTATTGAATAAAATAAAAATGAATTTTCAACATCAATTGGAAATTGCGAAGTTAATTCTGCAATAATTTTATGAATGCGATTTGGATTTTCTGTATCGGTTAATTTTGTATGAGTAATATTTACTTTGAAATAATTTATTGCTTCAACTGTATTTACAATTCCCCAACCATAATGATTATTGGGAGATGTAGAATTATTCGCAGTGTTTTGTAACGCATCTCTAACTTGAATTGGAGTTAAATTTGGAATTGCGGAAAGTAAAACTCCAACAACTCCTGCTGTCAATGGACAACTAAATGATGTGCCACTGCTTGATGTATATGAAGTTCCACTCCACGGACTCGCAACAATAACTGATGAACCCATTGCCATCACATTAGGTTTTATTCTCCCATCAACTGTTGGACCAACACTACTGAAAGATGCTCTTGATCCATTTGAATTTACAGCACCAACAGCAATCACACTATCTCCATCACTTGGAGCACCAAGTGTATTATGTTCTGGATCATCACCTTCATTTCCCGCAGAATTTAAAACCACAATTCCTCTTTCAACTGCCATATCTGCTCCAATTGTAATTCTACAAGTATTTCCATCCATACTTTGCCAAGTGTAATCAGGATAAGGAGTGTCAAAACCAATATATCCAAGCGAAGTTGAAGTTACATCAACACCAATACTATCAGCCCATTCCATTGCTGCAATCCAGTTATCTTCTTCAATTGGAGTTTCAGAATCAGTATTTTCAGTTTTCGCAAGAATAAAATTTGACGCAAATGATGGACCAATTAATTCACCTTCTTTAAAACCTCCAATCGCAGAAAGTGTTTGAGTTCCATGACTTCCTTCGCCCATATCTGTGCTATCATCAACATCGTCATCGTGATTCACAAAATCATATTTTGCGATGATATTCATATTTGAAAAAACTTCATGTTCAAGATTATTGAAACCAGCATCCATCAAACATATTGTAATATTTTCTCCATGATATCCCAAATCGTGAGCAAGTGGAACATTGATTTGATTTAATTGAGTATAAGAGTTTCCGTAATCAAATGAGTGAATTGTTTTTTGTGGAAAGTTGAAATTTTTATTTATAGAATTTTCATCAACATTTTTTATTTTTTTAAGTTGATAAACAATGTCAATTTTTTTTACAAAATTTAAGTTTGCAATTTTTTCCAAATTGTTTGTTGAAATAAAACCACTGATACCATTAAACCATTTTGATTTTTGTTTTAAAGTAAAATCATATTGGTTTATTTTGTCAATATAATTTTTAAAAACAGGAAAATCATTTTCATCTATTAAATTGTTTTGAGTTTTAACTTTTGCTCTTCTTTGTAGCGATTTTTCACTTATGATAGAATTTGGAAGTGAAAAATATTTTTGTAAATCATTTCCTTTATCGGTAAAGAAAATCCAAACCAAAATTTTTTCGTCATTTGTATTTTGAATTTTCCTTTGAAGTTGAGAAGAAAATTTTCCGTTGTTGGAAAACGAAGTTATATAAAATAAGATTGAAAATAAAAATAATTTTTTCATTGTAATTTTTTTGTAGAAATATAAAAACTTTTATTTTACTATTTTTTTTTAAAATAGTATTTGGATTTTTTTGTTAAGGAGTTTTTTATTTTTACAAATTAAAATTAGAAATAAAATTTTAAAATTGAAAAAACAATTTGTGAAATCCGATTTTAGAGTTGTCTTTACTGACTTTTGATAAGGGGTTATAACCACTTGTATAGAGGGAAAAATTTTCCGTTTTATTATAATAAAGTGGAAATTTTTTCCTATC
>SXSO01000082.1 GCA_005792205.1 Bacteroidota bacterium
TATAGATAGTAATGAAATTCATTTTCATTTGACAAATGAAAATTTACAACTTTCATCATTGACATTATTAAATGGAAAATTTTTTGAACAAACTTCAAGTGATGAATTTAAAAATAGTAAAATTATTTTGTGTGATACAAATACTGCTATAAAAAATTTTCCAAACTTGATTGAAAAATATTTTTCAAAAAATATTCCAATAAATGAGGATAAACTTGTTGCACTGAATTCATCTATGTTTGATGGTGGAAATTTTCTTTATGTTCCAAAAAATACAAATCTAGTTTTACCATTGCAAACATTGAACCAATTTAATAATTCCAATTCTCTATTAAATCCTCGCAATTTGATAATTGTGGAAGAACAAAGCTCTTTAACCTTTGTAGAATATCTTTTTTCGTCTGAAAATGTTATTAATACTTTTATCAATTCCACAACAGAGCTTTTTGTTGGTGAAAGTTCCAAACTGAATTATCTCTCGCTTCAAGAATTGAATTTACATACAAACTACAAAAACTTTAAAAGAGCAATTCTTAAAAAAGATTCTGCAATTTCTTGGGTTGAAGTTTCATTTGGTGGAAAAAATTCATTTCAACATATTGAAACATATTTAGAAGGAACTAGAAGTGATGCTGAAATCATTGGAATTTATTTTACAGAAAATTCTCAACAAATGGGGTTTAAAACATTGCAAAAACATATTTCACCGCATACTAGCAGCAATTTGTTGTTTAAAGGAATACTAAAAGATAATTCAAAAACATTTTATGAAGGTTTAATAAAAGTTCATAAAGGAGCACAAAAAACTAACGCATATCAAAAAAATCAAAATATACTTTTGAGTGAAAATGCAAATGCTGATTCTCTTCCTGAACTTGAAATTGAAGCGGATGATGTAAAATGTACACACGGAGCAACTGTTGGTCCAATAAATCAAGAAGATTTATTTTATCTTCAAACTCGTGGATTAAATAAACATGATGCAATTCACCTTCTTACAATTGGATTTTTAAAAGAAGCGATTGACAAAATTTCAGTTCAAAGTGTGAAAGATGAGGTTTTAAATTTTATAGAAAAAAGATTAGAATAAAATGTTGAATATTGAAAAGATAAAATCTGATTTTCCAATTTTAAAAAGAAAAGTAAATGGTGAAAAACCATTGATATATTTGGATAGTGCTGCTACTACTCAAAAACCACTTCAAGTTATTGATGCAATTTCTAATTATTATAAAAATTCAAACGCAAATGTTCATCGCGGTGTTTATTCAATTGGGCACGAATCAACAGAGATGTATGAAAATGCAAGAAAAAAAGTTGCAAAATTTATAAATGCAAAATCTGAAAATTCAATTGTATTTACTCGCAATGCAACTGAATCTATAAATTTGATTGCAAAAACTTATGCAAAAAAGTTTTTAAAAGCAAATGATGAAATTTTAGTTTCGCAAATGGAACATCATAGCAATTTAATTCCTTGGCAAATTATTGCAGAAGAAAGTGGAGCAAAACTAAAATTTATTCCATTGATTGAAAATGGAATTTTAGATTTAACACAACTTGAAAAGTTAATTTCACAAAAGACAAAAATCATTTCACTTGTTCATGTTTCAAATACACTTGGAACTATAAATCCAATTGAAAAAATTATTTCACTTGCACATTCTTTTAATGCAAAAATTTTGATTGACGCATCTCAAAGTGTTCCTCATATGGAAATTGATGTTGAAAAATTGGATTGTGATTTTCTTGTTTTTTCTGGACACAAAATGCTTGCTCCAACTGGAATTGGTGTTTTGTATGGAAAAGAAAATTTGCTTGAAGAACTTCCTCCGTTTTTAAGTGGAGGTGAAATGATTTCAGAAGTTCATCTTGAAACTGCAAATTATCGTCAAACTCCATGGAAGTTTGAAGCAGGAACTCCAAATGTTTCAGGAACAATTGCTCTTTCAACAGCAATTGATTATTTGCTTTCACTTGGAATGGGAAATATTCATAAACATGAAATTGAATTGACACAATATGCCATTTATGAATTAAATAAAATTCCTGAAATAAAAATTTTTGGTCCAACTGAAAATAGAGGAAATGTTGTAAGTTTTAATTTTGAAAATATTCATCCTCATGATATTTCCACAATTTTGGATAATGATGGAATTTGTATTCGTGCGGGACATAATTGTACGCAACCAATCATTAGATGGTTAAATGTTTCTGCAGTCGCAAGAGTAAGTTTTTATATTTATAATACAAAAGAAGATATTGATATATTTATTTCATCACTAAAAAAAGTAAAAAAAATTTTTTATGCAACTTGAAGAACTTTATCAAACAATAATTTTAGAACATTATAAAGAGCCACATAATTTTGGTGAAATTAAAAATCCAGATATTGAAGAAAGAGGATACAATGAATCATGTGGAGATGATGTAAAAGTGTTTGTAAAATTGATAAATGAAAATAAAATTGATTCAATAAATTTTATTGGAAAAGGTTGTGCAATAAGTCAAGCATCAACATCAATGTTAACTGATGTTTTAAAAGGAAAATCAATTGAAGAAGCAATTGATTTTATAGAAAACTTTAAATCAATGATGAAAGGTGAAAAAGACTTTATTTCAGAAAATGATTTTGAAGAACTATCCGCAATGAAAGGCGTTTTGCAATTTCCAGTTCGTGTAAAATGTGCAACACTTGCTTGGAACACACTTAAAAATGGATTAATAAAATATCAAAATAAACAATAATAAAAATAGAAAAAATAATCTTTATATTTAAAAAAAAATTATGAGCGAAATTTTAATAGAAAACCAAATTACCTTAACTGAAAAATCTGCAACTCAATTAAAAAAAATTAGAGAAGAAAACAAAATTACTGAAAACCAATTTTTACGAATTGGAGTAAAAGGTGGTGGATGTTCTGGATTCTCATATATTCTTGCTTTTGAGGAGAATAAAAAAGAATCAGATATTGAAGTTGAGCAATTTGGAATTAAAATAATTGTAGATCCAAAAAGTTTATTTATACTAGATGGAACTATTTTGGATTTTGCTGATGGATTAAGTGGTAAAGGATTTGTGTTCAATAATCCTAAAGCAACAAAAACTTGTGGTTGTGGAAACTCATTTGGTGTTTAATTTTTTTTATGGAAGAAGAAACAGAAATAAAACCAATTGATTTAAAAACTGGAAACATTCAAGTTGATGAAACTCAAATTTGGAATGCTCTAAAAGAATGTTATGATCCAGAGATCCCTGTAAATATAGTTGATTTGGGACTTGTGTACGAAGTTAAAATTGAAGACAATGGGTTTATTTACGTGAAAATGACTTTGACTGCTCCAGGATGTGGAATGGGACCATATATTGTTGCTGATGTGAGAAGAAGAGTTTTACAAGTTGAAAATGTAAAAGAAGCAAAAGTTGATATTGTATTTAATCCAGTGTGGAATCAAAGTATGATGACTGAACAAGCAAAACTTATTTTAAATATTTCATAAATAACAATAAAAAAATTATGTCATTTACATTAGATAATTTACCATATTCATATGATGCATTAGAACCATATATTGATAAAACGACAATGGAAATTCATCATAGTAAACATCATGCAACATATGTTGCAAATTTAAACAAAGCAATTGAAGGTAGTGAGATAAGTGAAAAATCAATTGAAGAAATTTTGTCAAATATTTCCAAATATTCTCCTGCTATAAGAAATAATGGCGGAGGACACTTTAATCATAATTTGTTTTGGAAAACTATGAAAGCAAACGGCGGTGGTTTGCCAAGTGGTGAATTATTAGAAACAATAGTTCGTGATTTTGATTCGTTTGAAAAATTCAAAGAACTATTTTCAAATTCTGCATTGACTCGTTTTGGTTCAGGATGGGGATGGTTGATTTCACAAAATGGAAAACTTATTATTGCCTCAACTCCCAATCAAGATAATCCATTGATGGATATTGCAGAAATAAAAGGTGTGCCAATTTTAGGTTTAGATGTTTGGGAACATGCATATTATTTAAAATATCAAAATCGTCGTGTCGAATATATTTCTCAATTTTGGAATGTGATAAGTTGGAACGAAGTATCAAATAATTTTTTAAAAACAAAATAAAAAATCATGAATAAGAAAACAAGAAACGCTTGGAAAAAACATAGAAAGAAACAAGCAAAAATTAAAGCAAAAAAAAAACTTAATAAAAAATAGTTTTTTAAATAAATAAACTTTGAAACCAAGTTAAAAAAACTTGGTTTCTTATTTTTGCATGATTTATAAAATTGCAAACCAAAAATTTGATTTTTCAAAACGTACACTTATAATGGGAGTCTTGAATGTGACTCCGGATTCTTTTTCTGACGGTGGAATTTTTTTTTCGATAAATAATGCAATCAGAAGAGGAATTGAAATTGAAAACGAAGGTGCAGATTTTATAGATATTGGTGGTGAGTCAACTCGCCCAAACTCAAAAAAAATTTCTGTTGATGAAGAATTAAGAAGAGTAATTCCTGTGATAGAAAATCTTGCAAAAAAAATTTCTATTCCTATCTCAATTGACACATATAAATCA
>SXSO01000083.1 GCA_005792205.1 Bacteroidota bacterium
ATAAAAAATATTTTTTTTAATACTCCCGCAAGAAAAAAGTTTTTAAAATCTAAAGACGTTGAATTTAAACACATATATAATGCAATAAAAAACTTTTGTATAGTATATCCAAATATTTCTTTTAAGTTTGTGAGCGATGACGAAGAAATTTTTCATTTTCCAAAACAAACTATTGAAGAAAGATTGGAAAATGTATTTGGAAAAAAAACTTCTGAAAATTTTATTCTGTTTTCTGAAGAAGATGATCAAATAAAAATTTTTGGTTATATAACTAAACCAATTTATTTTAAAAAAACAAAAAATGAACAATTTATTTTTCTCAACAAAAGAATAATTCAAAATAAAAATTTAGGATTTGCTGTACATAAAGCATATGAAAATATGCTTGAAAAAGGAAGTTTTCCAACGTTTGTTATTTTTATTGAAATGGCTCCAAATAAATTTGATGTAAATGTTCATCCGTCAAAAATTGAAGTGAAATTTGAAGACGAACAGTTTGTATTTAGAAAAATTTTTTATGCAATTAGAAAACAATTAAGTGAAAGTGAAATAATTCCTGAAATTCAAATTAAGAATGATAATTTTTTTCCTCAAAAAAATATCACACATAATTTTAAAAATGAATTTCCAAAGCAACAAAAAATTCAATATGCTCAACTTCAAAATTTTGAAAATATTGTTTCAAGAAAAAAAAGTGAGGATGAAAAAAACAAATTTCCATCCCAACAAATAGCATTATTTCAAACTAATAATCAATACATTTTAACTACATCAAATGAAGGCATTGTTATTGTTGATCAACATGCTGCTCATGAAAGAATTTTGTATGAAAAATATTTGAAGATATATGAAAATAATTCTCCTATTTCACAAAACCTAATTTTTCCTCTTTCAATTGAACTTTTAAGTGATGAAAAAAAAATGGTTGAAAAAATTTTTGATTCACTTTCAAGAATTGGATTTAATATGAAATTTTTTGGAAAAAATACTTTGATAATTGATGCAATTCCAATTGATATGAAAAAAGAAAATGAAGAAAATATTTTTAAATCTATTTTGGATGAATATGAACAAGATGAAAAAATTTATATCAACGCTCGTGAAAATTTAATAAAATCATTTGCGTGTAAAAATGCTGTAAAAAAAGGTGATGCTTTAACTCAAGATGAAATACAATCAATTATTTCACAACTTTTTCAAACGCAAATTCCACATGTTTGTCCTCATGGAAGACCTATAACTTTAAAATTTTCATTAACTGAACTAGATAAAAAATTTGGAAGGATTTTATAAACAGAATTTATCTTAACTAAAATTTATCACTATTTTTAATAAAAAAAAATATGCATAATAATTCTAATTATTTAGATGCAAAACAAAATTGGGAAAATAAATCCAAAAAAAGTAAAATCGTTCCGTATAAATATACTTCTCTTTCTGGAGAAAATGTTGAAATGCTTTATACCGATTTGGATATTGCAAACATCAATAAAATTGATGATATAGGATTTCCTGGAGAATTTCCTTATACTCGTGGAATTCATCCAACAATGTATCGTGGAAAACTTTGGACTATGCGACAGTTTGCAGGATTTGGAACTCCTGAAGATACAAATGAAAGGTATCATTATCTTTTAAATCATGGACAAACTGGACTTTCTGTTGCCTTTGATTTGCCTACTTTGATGGGAAAAGATGCTGATCATACATCTTCTGAAGGAGAAGTTGGTGTATGTGGTGTAAATGTTTCTTCACTTGCTGATATGGAAATTCTTTTCAATAAAATTTCTTTGAAAGATATTTCTACTTCAATGACAATAAATGCTCCTGCTGCGATGTTATTTGCATTTTATATTGCAGTAGCACAAAAACAAGGAGCAAAATTAAATGAACTTCATGGAACAATTCAAGCGGATATTTTAAAAGAATATATTGCACAAAAAGAATGGATTTATCCTCCACATCCTTCAATGAAAATAATTACTGATATGTTTGAATTTTGTGTAAATGAAATGCCACAGTGGAATCCAATTTCAGTGAGTGGTTATCATATTCGTGAAGCGGGTTCAACTTCTCAACAAGAACTTGCATTTACTCTTGCAGATGGTTTTGCATATATTGAAGCAGGAATTGAGAAAGGATTAGATGTGGATGATTTTGCTCCACGAATTTCTTTTTTCTTTAATTCCCATATTGATTTTTTTGAAGAGATTGCAAAGTTTCGTGCTGCAAGAAAAATTTGGGCAAAAAGAATGCGTTATAAATATGGAGCAAAAAATCCGCGTTCTTGGACACTCAGATTTCATACTCAAACTGCAGGATGTTCATTGACGGCTCAACAACCAGAAAACAATATTATACGAACTGCATTTGAAGCACTTGCGGGAGTTTTTGGTGGAACTCAATCGCTTCATACAAATTCTATGGATGAAACACTTGCACTTCCTTCTGAAAAAGCAGCGAAAATTGCTTTACGAACCCAACAAATTATTGCTTATGAAACTGGAGTGATAAATACAATTGATCCACTTGGTGGAAGTTATTATATAGAATCTCTTACAAATAAAATGGAAAAAGATGTAGAGAAATATTTTGAAAAAATTGATGAATTTGGAGGAGTTATTTCTGCAATTGAATCTGGATTTTTTCAAAAAGAAATTGCAGAATCTGCATATAAATATCAACGGGAACTTGATGCAAAAGAAAAAATTATTGTTGGTGTAAATGATTTCATTGAAGAAAATGAAAAAATAGAAATTCCAATTCTTGTAATTTCTCCAGAAGTTGAAAAAAAACAAAGACAACGACTTGCTGAAGTTCGTGCTTCAAGAAATAGAGAAAAAGTTGAAGAAACTTTAAACAATTTAAAATCTGCAGCAGAAGATGGAAAAAATTTAATTCCCAAACTTATTGACTGCACAAACACATATGTTACACTCGGTGAAATGTGTGACAAACTTACTGAAGTTTATGGGGTTTATGAAGAACTTGCTGTGTTTTAGTTTTCAAAATGGCTAAAAATATTTTACTTGCAATGAGAATTGAGCAATGGACAAAAAATTTGTTCATTTTTGCTCCGCTTATTTTTGCAAAACACTTAAATAACATTGATGAAGTTATTTTGGTTTTTTTTTCCTTTATTTGTTTTTCCGTTCTTTCAAGTGGAAACTATATTTTAAACGACATTTTAGATATTAAAAACGATGTTTTACATCCATCAAAAAAAAATAGAGTTATTACTTCAAAAAAAATTTCTATACAATTTGCGGTTTTTCTTTCTTTGTTTTTCATTTTTTTATCAACTGTGTTTTCTTTTTTGATAAATAAAAATTTTTTCTTAACAGTGATTGCATACTTGTTTGTTGGATTTCTATATTCTTTTATTGTAAAAAAAATTGTAATACTTGATGTCATTTTTATTGCTATAGGATTTGTTTTACGAGTTATTGCAGGAGCAGTTGTTATAAATATTTCTGTTTCAGAATGGATTTTAGTTTGCACATTTTTAATTTCGCTTTTTCTTGGATTTGTAAAACGAAGAACAGAAATTATTACACTTGAAAATAATGCTCAACAACATAGATTAGTTTTAGAAAATTACAATATTGAATTTTTAAATTTACTAATTGCGATTTCAACTGCAACATCTTTTATTGCATATATTTTTTATACTATGTCAAATGAAACAATTGAAAAGTTTCATACAAAAAAATTAATTTTTACTGTTCCGTTTGTACTTTTTGGAATATTTCGCTATTTGTATTTGTCATATAAAAAAAATATTGGAGATGATGCCTCAAAAATTTTATTTTTTGATTTTCAATTTTTGATTAATATTTTATTATGGTTTTTAATGATTTTATATTTTATTTATATTTAAAAAATGTTTAAAACAAAATCTCATTTTTTATTGACAAAAGACGAGCAAATTGAAATTATTGAAAAAATAAAATCAATTGAAAACAAAACTTCGGGAGAATTGCGTCTTGCAATTAGGAACAAAAAAAACTTTTTTGAAAGAAAAAAAACTTCAAAAGAAGTTGCTCTTAAAACATTTTATGCTCTCAATATGCATAAAACAAAAGATAAAACAGGAGTTTTACTTTTCATACTTGTAGAAGATAAAAAACTTGAAATTATTGCCGATAGTGGAATTAATGAAAAAGTTGAAAAAAATGTTTGGGAAAACTTTGTTTTTGAACTTTCAACTTATTTTATACAAAATAAGTTCAAAGAAGGAATAATAGTTGAACTTGAAAAAATTGGGAATTTGTTATCACAACATTTTCCCCAAAAAGAAAACGATATAGATGAACTTTCAAATGAAATAAGTTTTAGTTAAAAAAATTGTATTTTTGACAAAATAAAATTATGGCATCAGTAAATTTTTTAAATGAAAATAAAATCATAGAATGTGAAATTGGAACAAATTTGAGACAGCTTGCTTACAAAAATAAAATAAATTTATATTGTAAAATTGATTCATTTTTTAATTGTCGTGGAAATGGTTTGTGTGGAACTTGTAGAGTGGAAGTTGTAGATGGTAAAGGTGTTTCTCCAATGCAACCAATTGAAGAAGGTTCAATGATGGGATGGATTCCGTGGTATGTAAGAAGTGTTTCAAAAAATCATCGTCTTGCATGTCAAATTGAAATTAAAAACGATTGCCAAGTCAAATCACATCCCGAAGTTACAATTGATAGAGAAGCAACACAAGAAAGAAGAAAACTATTTTTTGCAGTTTCGTTTTTTGGTGGCATATTTACTATAATGATGTTGTTTATGTTGATGGATTTAATTAAAATTTTATGATTGTTATAAATGTTAATGATTTTTGTTTTAAATTTTTTTTTAATAGAATTTTAATTTGTTTGTAACAAAATATATTGTTACAAAGGACGAAGTCGTCATTTTTTATTTTAAGTTAAAGTTTAAAAATTCTTCCTATCTTATTTAAATCAAAAAAAATTAAAAATTTTTTAAATGAAACCATACATTCATATAGCATCTGGACAAGGTTTTTGGGGTGATTTACTTACTGCTCCTATAAATCAAGTCAAATATGGAAATATAGATTACCTTGTGATGGATTATCTTGCAGAAGTCACAATGTCAATTCTTCAAAAACAAAAATTGAAAAATCCAAAACTTGGGTTTGCAACAGATTTAATTCCTTTGATAGAAGAAATTCTTCCTATTTGTATTGAAAAAAATATAAAGATAATTACAAATGGAGGTGGTGTAAATCCAATTGCATGTAAAGACGCAATAATTTCTGTTGCAAATAAGTTAGGTTTCAATGTAAAAATTGGAGTTGTAAGAGGTGATGATATATTAGAAAAAATTGATTTTTTTCTTTCTAATAATATTGATTTGAAAAATATGGAAACAAATAAAAGTTGTGCTTCAGTTAAAGAAAAAATTTTAAGTTCAAATGTTTATTTTGGTGCAGCACCAATTGTAGAAGCATTAAAACTTGGTGCACAAATAATAATTACTGGAAGAACAACTGATACGGGAATTACACTTGCTCCTATGATTTATGAATTTGATTGGAGTTTAAATGATTGGAATAAACTTGCAAGTGGAACAATAGCTGGACACATTTTAGAATGTGGAGCGCAATCAAGTGGAGGAAATTTTTCATATGATTGGGAATCCGTTCCAAATATGGAAAACATTGGATTTCCTATTGCTGAAGCATATCCAAATGGAGAAATCATTATTACAAAACACAAAGAACTTGGCGGACAAGTTTCTTTGCAAACTATAAAAGAACAACTTTTGTATGAAATTGGAGATCCAAAAAATTATATCACTCCTGATTGTATTGCTGATTTTACAACTATTGATTTAGAAGAAATTGGAGAGAATAAAGTGAAAATTAAAAATGTAAAAGGAAAACCATCAACAGAATTTTACAAAGTTTCAATGACATATTTAGATGGTTACACAGCATTTTCAACATTGACATATTGCTGGCCAAATGCTTTGAAGAAAGCCAAAAAAGCAGATGAAATATTAAGAAAAAGATTTCAAAATTTAAAACTTGAATTTGAAGAAATACGAACTGAATTTTTAGGATATAATTCTTGTCATTACAATTTATCAGAAGATGTTGAACCAAATGAAATTGTTATGCGAATTGGAGTTCGTTCAAAAGATTTTAAATCAGTTGAAAGATTTGGAAAAGAAATTGCTCCACTAATTTTAACTGGACCTCCTGGAGTAACTGGTTTTGCAGGTGGAAGACCAAAACCAAGTGAAGTTATCGCATATTGGCCATCTTTGATTTTAAAAAATATTATTCAACCAATTGTAGAAATTTTTTAATTTATGAAAATAAAATTATTGGATATTTGTCATTCTCGTTCTGGAGATAAAGGTGATACTGCAAATGTAGGATTGATTGCGAAAGAAAAAAAATATTATCCAATTATAGAAAAATATGTAACAAAAGAAGTTGTTAAAAACCATTTTGAAAAAATTTGCTTAGGTGGTGTGGAAAGATATGAACTTCCAAATCTTTGGGCATTAAATTTTTTACTTCACAATTCACTTGGTGGTGGTGGAACTAAATCACTTAAAAATGATGCTCAAGGAAAAACACTTTCATTTGCTTTGTTAAGATTGGAGATTGAAATTTCAGGTGAAGATGCAAACATTTTTGAAAAATAATTTTTATGGAAATACAAAACATAGATCATAATTTAAAAATATTTTCGGACAAAACTTTTCAACTGCGGAGGTTTCTTTGACATTGAAGAAAAATTAAATGAAATTCAAAAACTTGAAAATACAATAAGTCATGAAAGTTTTTGGAACGATAATGTCTCTGCTCAAAAAACAATGCAAAAATTGAATGAGTTAAAAAACTTATCCAATGAATTTTTTGAAATTGAAAAATCATTACATGATATAATATTATTGAATGATATTGTTTTTCAATCTAATGATGAACATTATGAAAAAGAATTACTCAATGAATTTGAAAATTTTGAAAAAAAACTTTCTGACTTTGAACTCAAATGTATATTGAATAACGAAGAAGACAAAAGAAATGCTATTTTAAATATACATTCTGGTGCAGGAGGAACTGAATCTCAAGATTGGGCGGAAATGCTTTTGCGAATGTATTCAAGATGGAGTGAAAAAAAAGGTTTTAAAATTTTTCTTGTTGATGAACTTGAAGGTGATGGTGCAGGAATTAAAAGTGCTACAATTGAAGTTGTTGGAGATTATGCTTTCGGTTATTTGAAATCAGAAATTGGTGTTCATCGTTTGGTGAGAATTTCTCCATTTGATTCAAATGCAAGAAGACACACATCATTTGCTTCAATATTTGTTTATCCAGAAATTGAAGATAATGTAAAAATTGAAATAAATCCTTCTGATATAAAATTTGAAACATATAGAAGCGGTGGAAAAGGTGGACAAAATGTAAATAAAGTTGAAACAGCAGTTCGTATCACTCATATTCCAACTGCAGTTGTTGTTACGTGTCAACAAGAACGATCTCAAATTCAAAATAGAGAAAGAGCGATGAAAATGCTTAAATCACGGTTATATCAATTAAAAAAAGAAGAAGAGGAAGAAAGATTGAGTTCGATTGAAAAGACAAAAAAAAAGATTGAATGGGGAAATCAAATTCGTTCATATATTTTTCATCCTTACAATTTAGTAAAAGATCATCGCACAAACACTGAAACAAGTAATACAAATGCAGTTATGGACGGTGAAATAGATATTTTTATAAAGAGTTTTTTGTTATGTGAAAAAAATTAGTTTTTAAATCATGAAATCTTTTAATCTACTTTTACTTTCCACAATTTCAATTGCATTCCTTCATTCACTTGCTCCTGATCATTGGATTCCGTTTGTTATGATAAAAAAAACACAAAATTGGTCAAAGAAAAAAACTTTTTTTGTTGTATTAACTTCTGCAATTGGACATGTTGGTTCATCTATTTTACTTGGAGGAATTGGAATTGCACTTGGATTTGCATCTTCAATTTTACAAGGAGTTGAATCAACAAGAGGGGAGATTGGACTTTATCTTTTGATTGGATTTGGGATTGCATACACTTTATGGGGATTGAAACATGCAAAAAGTTTACATACACATTCGTTAAATAAAAAAGCTGTAACACTTTGGGCTCTTTTTGCAATTTTTGTTTTAGGTCCTTGTGAACCTTTGATTCCATTGATGTTTCTTGCATCTAGTTTTGATATAAGTGGAATAATTATTATTTCACTTACATTTGCGTTGATTACAATTTTTATGATGGAATTACAAGTGTTTTTAGGAGTTTTTGGAATTGAACTTGTAAAACATAAAATTGTGGAAAAATATTCACACACGTTTGCAGGAATTGTAATTGCATTTACGGGAATTTTACTTTTGTTAATTTAATGCGATACGAATTTTTTACTGCGAAAAAATTTTTGAAAAAAAACAATAAGTTTTTATCAATAATCAATTTAATTTCTATTTTGGGAATCACACTTGGAGTTGCTGCTTTGATTATTGTATTTTCGGTTGTAAATGGATTTGAAAAAGAATTAAAAAATAAAATTGAAAACTTTTCTTCTCATATAAAATTTTTTACTACACAAAAAGGACAAACAATAAATAACAATTTTGATTTTACTTCTATGAAGATGAAAGTAAAAAATATAAAAAAAATTTATTCTGTTTTGTCTTATGAAATTATTATAAAGCATAAGGAAAATGTAGAAGGAGTTTTGTTAAAAGGAATAGATCAAAATTATCTTGATAAAACATTAAAACAGTATCTTGTAGAAGGAAAATTTTTCAATAATAATTCTCAATATGAAATTATTATTGGGAAAAAACTTGCAAATAAACTGAATGTCAACATAGGTGAGGAGATAGTTTTTTTTTATGTTGATAATTTGCAAAATGAGAAATTTCCAAGAATAAAAAAATTTAAAATCATTGGAATTTATGAATCTCAAATGTCAGAGTATGACGATATTTTTGTTTATACAAATATTTTTTCTGCACAAAATTTTATTAACATAAAAAACGGAATAAATCAAATTGATTTTTTTTTGAATGATATCTCTCAAATTGAAAATGATAGAAATTCTATAAAGTCACAAATTGGATATCCACTTATTTCCCTTACAATTTTTCAAGAATATCGTAATCTATTTCAGTGGATTGAACTTCAGAAAACTTTAAATCCTCTTGCTATTTCTATTATTATAATTGTTGCTAGCATAAATATAATTGGAACAATTTCAATTACAATTTTTGATAAAACAAAACAAATTGGGATTTTAAAATCACTTGGTGCAAAGATAAATGAAATTCAAAAAATATTTTTTTATCACGGAATTACAATTGGAATAATTGGAATTTTATTTGGAAATTTATTAGGAATTTTACTTTGTCTTTTAGAAAAAAAAATGAATTTTTTTTTTCTTCCACAAGATATTTATTTTATGAATAA
>SXSO01000084.1 GCA_005792205.1 Bacteroidota bacterium
ATTGGTTTCACTTTTCCCCAACCAATTTTGATTATCTTGAAGTCCTCCCGCAATTCTATATGGAACACTCATATCATAAGTTATGCGATAAAATTCTCCTGCTGCATATTTATTGAGATGAATCCAAGTTTTTGCAGAGTTAAAAGAAATATAAGCACCACCATCAGTTCCAAGAAGAATTCTTTTAGAATTTTTTGGATCAAATTCTAATGCATGACAATCGGGATGAATTTTTTTTGCAAACTCTTCGCGAAATGTTTTTCCTCCATCATTTGAAAAGTGAAGTGTAAAACCAAGAACAAATATTTTTGAAGAATCGTTTGGATCAATTCTAATTTGACTAAAATAAAATGGTCGTGGATTTAATGCATTTACTCTTTCCCAATTTTCACCACCATCAGTAGATTTGAAAATTCCACCTTTTTTACTTTGAACATTATCAATACTTGTTGTTCCTCCTTCATCACTTTGGATAATTGCATAAACTATGTTTGGATTTTTTTCGTAAATAGAAAGACCAATTCTTCCTGTAATTTTTGGAAGTCCATTTTCAAGATTTTTCCAACTTTTTCCTCCATCAGTAGATTTAAAAATTCCACACACATCTTCTCCATTTGTAACATTTATTCCATATTGAAAACTCCATGGTTTTCTTTGTCTTGCGTAAAGAACTGCATAAACTACATTTCCATCATTTGGAGAAACTACAACATCTCCGCATCCAACTATATCAGAAAATTTTTTGTTGAATAAAATTTTTTCCCAACTTTTTCCTCCATCATTTGTTTTGAAAAGTCCTCGTTCAGAATTTTTATTCCACAAATCTCCCATTGCTGCAACATAAATAATGTTTGTATCTTGCGGATGAATCACTATGCGAGAAATAGTTTTAGTTTCTTTAAGTCCCATATTTTTCCAGCTACTTCCACCATCATTAGAAAAATAAATTCCATCTCCCCAACTTGAACTATTTCTATCATTTGCCTCTCCTGTTCCAATCCAAATATGTTTTGGATTTATTTTTGAAACTGCTATATCTCCAATTGCAGCAACATTTTCTTTTTCAAAAATTGCTAAATAGGTTGCACCATCATCAGTTGTTTTCATAACTCCACCAGTTCCAAGTGCAATATAATGTGTAAAAGAATCGTTTGGATCAAATGCAATATCAGAAACTCTTCCTCCCATAATCGCAGGACCAATACTGCGAGCAGAAAAACTGTGAAAAAGTGTTTCAAGTTTTTTTACTTTAATGGAATCAAAAAAACTTTTTTCTGACTTTACATTCACAATAAAATAAATGAATAGGAATAAATAAATAATTGTTTTATACATAGTAAAAATTAAGTTTTGCAAATTTAAAAATTTAAAATGACTTTTTATGTTACTAAATTCCATAAAAAAATATGCTTATATTTTAAAAAAAATTTTAGTGTGAAATCAGTTTATTTCAATAGTTTTGGTGATAGCAGTGTTTTACAATTTGGAGAATTTCCAACTCCGAAAATAAATGACAATGAGGTTTTAATCCAACTAAAAGCTGCCTCACTAAACCATTTGGATATTTGGGTAAGAAGTGGAACACGAGAAAAAAATATTCCTCTTCCCCACATTACAGGAAATGATGGAAGTGGAATTGTAAGTGAAATTGGAAAAAATGTTTCAAATATAAAAGTTGGAGATAAAGTTTTAATAAATCCCGGTTTAAGTTGCGGAAATTGTATTTATTGCAAAAATAAAAAAGAAAACTTATGTACAGAATATAGAGTTCTTGGAACAAAAGAAAATGGAACACACTGTGAATTTGTAAAACTTCCTGAACAAAATGTTTTTCCAATTCCAAGTGAATTAAATTTTATTGAAGCAGCATCAATTCCACTTGTGTTTTTAACTGCATATCATATGTTGATTACACTTGGAAGTTTACAAAATGGAGAAACTGTTTTAATTCATGGAGCAGGAAGTGGTGTTGGAATTGCAGCAATTCAAATTGCAAAATTGTTTAATGCAAATGTAATTACAACTTCAGGAAGTGATGAAAAACTTCAAAAAGCAAAACAACTTGGAGCAGATGAAATTATAAATTACAAAGAAAAAAATTTTTTTGATGAAATAAAACATATAACACAAAAAAAAGGTGTTGATGTTGTGTTTGAACACATTGGAGGAAATATATTTGAAAAAAGTATTTTACTTCTTCGCAAAGGAGGACGACTTGTAACTTGTGGAGCAACAATTGGTTATGATACAAAACTTGATTTAAGATATTTGTATTCTCGTCATCTCACAGTTTTCGGTTCATTTATGGGAACAAGTATTGATCTAAAAAATGTTTTGCAATTATTTGAAGAAAAGAAATTAAAACCAATTATAGATTCTGTTTTTCCATTAGAAAAAACAAGTGAAGCACACAAACGAATGGAAAGTAGAAACCATTTTGGAAAAATAGTTTTAGAAGTTTAATTTAAAAAATAATCTATGACAAAAAATAAAAACCAAACTTTAAAAGAAAGAGATTTTCTTTCAATTTTAGATTTTTCAACTGAGGAAATTTTTAAAATATTTTCTCTTGCAAAATCAATGAAAAAAAATCCAAAAAAATATAGTAAAACTCTTGACGGAAAAATTTTGATGCTCATATTTGAAAAACCATCTCTTCGCACACATGTTACATTTGATGTTGGAATTAAACAACTTGGTGGTGATTCGCTTTTTTATGCATCTTCAGAAAAAAATAGAATTGGTGTACGTGAATCATTTTATGATGTTGCAAAAAATTTGGAACGAATGGTAAATGGAATTATGATCCGTACATTTGGACATAATGTTTGTGAGCAATTATCAGAACACGCAAATATTCCTATAATAAATGGATTGACAGATTTAGAACATCCTTGTCAAGCAATTGCAGATTATCTTACAATTTCAGAGTTTAAAAAAGATTTATCTAAAACAAAACTTGCTTTCATCGGAGATGGAAATAATGTTGCACATTCATTGATGCTAACTGCTGCAAAAGTTGGAGGAAATTTTGCACTTGCAACACCAATTGGATATGAAGCAAATCAAATGATAATTGATAGCGCAAAATCAGTTGCAAAAAAAACGGGAGCAAAAATTATTACAACAAACGATCCAATGGAAGCATCTAAAAATGCTGATGCAATTTATACTGATGTTTGGGCAAGTATGGGACAAGAAACTGAAACAGAAAAAAGGAAAAAAATTTTCCTTCCATATCAAGTCAATTCCAAATTGGTGAAGGAAGCAAAAAATGATTATTTATTTATGCATTGTCTTCCTGCACATCGCAATGATGAAGTTACTGACGAAGTTATTGATTCAAAAAATTCTGTTGTATTTCAAGAAGCAGAAAATCGACTTCATGCTCAAAAATCAATTATGTATGAATTGTTGAGAGATTAAAAATCCGTGAAAAATAAATCTCAACTTTAATTTGTAAAAAAATTTTATGAATAAACTTGCCATTATTGCAATCGGTGGAAATTCTTTAATTCGCAATGGAGAAAAAGGAACTACTGATGAACAAATCAAAAATGCTGAAAAAACTTTTTCTCACATTTCTGAAATCTTAAAACTTGGATTTCGCGTTGTTATTACTCACGGAAATGGTCCACAAGTTGGAAATCAATTGTTACGAACTGAAGCAGGAGAAAAAGTTTTCAATATTCCTTTGGAACCACTTGACGTATGTGTTTCTGATACACAAGGAACAATTGGTTATATTCTTCAGCAAACATTTGAAAACGTGTTGAAGAAAAAAAAACTTCATTACAATATAATTTCAATTATAACACAGTGTATTGTGGATGAAAACGATTCTGCTTTTTGGTTCCCATCAAAACCAATTGGACCATTTTATACAAAAGAAGATGCTGAAAAAAAGATTTCTGAATTAAAATGGATTATGAAAGAAGATAGTGGAAGAGGATTTCGTCGTGTTGTAGCATCACCAAAACCAATTGATATTGTTGAAGTTGAGGCAATAAAAAGTTTGTTAGAAAATAACTTTATTGTAATTGCATGTGGCGGTGGTGGAATCCCTGTAATTCAGAAAAATAAAAATTTAGTTGGAGTAGAAGCCGTAATTGATAAAGATAGAGCATCTTCATTTCTTGCAAAAAAATTAAACGCAGATTATTTTATTATTTCAACTGATGCTGATAAAGTTTATCTTAATTATAAAAAGGCAAATCAAATTGCTTTGGATAAATTAACTGTTGTAGAGGCAAAACAGTTTTTGAGTGATTGGCAATTTCCTGCAGGAAGTATGGGACCAAAAATTGAAGCAGCAATTGATTTTGTTTCAAGTAAAGAAAAAATTTGTATCATTACTTCTCCCGAAAATATTTTTAATTCATTGAAAGGAAAAGAAGGAACAAAAATTGTATTTAGTTAAATTTATTATATCAAATAAACTTCTCGTAATAAATTTTAGTTTAAATTAAATTTCATTACTGATTTGTTCTTTGAATAAAATTAAAAAAGATTTTACAAAACTGTAAAATCTTTTTTAATTTCTTGCGGAGAGCAAGGGACTCGAACCCCCACGTCCTTGCGGACGGCAGTTTTCAAGACTGCTGCCATACCATTAGGCGAGCTCTCCAAAAAATGGAACGAAATATACAAATAGTTTTTCAAATTAGTTTTTAAAAAATCAAATTACTTTGCTCAAAATTTTTCTAATTTCCTTTTGTAATTTTCTATTTTCTTTAACAATATTTTCAACTTTATTTTTCATTTCATAACAAAACTTTTTATCTGATAAATTCTTTAAATTGATTTCAACATTCATTTGTGCTCCACCAATTGCTGAATTTAAACAAAGTGCTGCAACTCCACTGTCACTTGCTGAATTTTTATTTCCATATTTCGCAACAAGCTTTGTCAAATGCAATGTCTCTAAACTTTTTTCCATTGTATTAAGTGGAACAATTGCTGCATATTTTGTTGCTTCTTCAATTGCATTATTTCGTAATAAAATTTCCTTTTCATTTTTTTTCGGCAAACGAACTGCATCCATAACTTTGTTAAACGCATTAGTATCTTCATCTACTAAAAAAAGAAATTCAGATTTAAGTTTTTGAAATTCTTCAGATAGGTTTTTCATTCTATCAAAATATTTTTCGTATCCTTTTTTTCCAAAAGTTAAATTTGCGACCATTGAAGAAAGTGCTGATGATATTGCTCCAAGTAATGCTGCAACACTTCCACCTCCAGGAGCTGGAGAATCAGTTGAGAGTTCATCTATAAAATCATTTACTGAAAAATTATTTAAAGATTTTATATTTTCTTCCAAAACATATTCAATAATTTTTTTCTTTGGATCAAATTTTGTAACATCATTTAATCCAAGTGATTGAATCGCAATTTCAATGATTTCTTTTTCAGGAATTCCAGTAGATTTATTTTGTTTATTTAAATAAAATTTTCCCGTTTCTAACATTGCATCTTTTGGAATAAGCCCAATAATTTCACTCCCAGTAACTCTTACTCCAATTTTTTCTGCTTCTTTAACACATTCTTCGAATGCAATATGAGTTGGTGTAATTTTGTAATTTGTAAGATTGATAGAAACTTGTGCACGATTATATTCTTCTATAACCCATCCAACTGCTTTTACTGATTTAAGTATTCCGAGAATTTTTATTGATTCTCCATTTTCATTGCGAATTATATTTCCATTTTTATCTCTTTTTGCTCTTCCTTGTTCACGAATATTGAATGCAATTTCGTTTGCAAGTTTTTTATCCTTTGTATTGAGATTTACATTGTATGCTATTAAAAAATCACGAACACCAATAACTGTTGCTCCACTTTTTTCGTTGAAAGTTTTTGGACCAAAATCTGGTTTCCATTCTTTAAGTTTAATTTTTTCTTCCAATCCTTCATATTCACCTTTACGAATATCTGCAAGATTTTTTCGTTGCGGAAAAGTTGCAGCATATTCATAAAGATATACGGGAATTTGCAATTTATCTCCAACCATTTGCGCAACTTCCCTTGCAATTTCTACACACTCTTCAATTGAAACTTCTGAAATTGGAATAAAAGGACAAACATCAGTTGCTCCAATTCGTGGATGCTCTCCTTTATGTTTTCGCATATCAATCAACATTGATGCTGTTTTTATTGAATTAAATGCTGCAATTTTTATTGCAACAGGAGTTCCTACAAATGTAAAAACAGTTCTATTTGTTGCACTTCCACTGTCAACGTCTAAAAGTTTTACATCATTTACTTCTTCAATTGACTTTGCAATTGCATCAAGTATTGACTTATCTTTTCCTTCAGAAAAATTTGGAACACACTCAATTAATTTCATAAAATAAAATTTTAAAAATTTATATAATAAATTTACTCGTTAATAAAATATTACTTTTTCTTTTATAATTATTATTCAAAACATTTTCCCAACTCGTATAAAAAACATAGAAGACAATGAAAATTTATATTCATTGTCTTCTTATTTATAAATAAAATGGACCAAAATTATGAAACAATTTTTTTCAAAATTTCTTCAAGATTTGGTTTTGTAATTTCTTCCAAATCATAACGAATGCGAGTTGCTTGTTTTTCAATTTTTATCACTCTTCGTAAATCAATTGGAGTTCCAATTATCACGCTATCACAAGGAGTATTGCGAATTGTGGTTTCTAAATCTTTAAGTTGTTTTTCTCCATATCCCATTGCTGGAAGTAAAGTTCCCGTGTTTGGATATTTTTTAAATGTATCAGAAATTGTACCAACAGTATAAGGACGAGGATCTATAATTTCAGTTGCTCCAAACTTTCTCGCTGCTAAAATTCCTGCTCCATAACTCATTTCACCATGAGTTAATGTAGGACCATCTTCAATTACCAAAACTTTTTTATTTTCAATTGCTGAAAGATCTTCAACAGAAATTGGTGATGCTGCTTCAATGATTTGTGTATGAGAATTTACTTTGCGAATGTTTTCTCTAACCAAATCAATATTTTTTCTATCTGCACTATCAACTTTATTTATTACAACAACATCAGCCATTTGCAAATTTGTTGCTCCAGGATAATATGTAAGTTCATGTCCAACACGATGCGGATCAGCAACACAAATATTCAAATCAGGTTTAAAAAATGACATATCATTATTTCCACCATCCCAAATAATTACATCTGCTTCTTTTTCTGCTTCACGAAGAATTTTTTCATAATCAACTCCTGCATAAATAATTGTTCCACTTGAAATATGTGGCTCATATTCTTCCATTTCTTCTATTGTACAATTATGTTTATGAAGATCTTCAACAGAAGCAAATCGTTGAACAATTTGTTTAGATAAATCGCCATAAGGCATTGGATGACGAACTGCAACAACTTTCTTTCCCATTGAGTGAAGTAGTTCAGCAACTTTTCGCGATGTTTGACTTTTTCCACTTCCAGTTCTTACAGCAACAACTGAAATAATTGGTTTAGAACTTTTCAACATTGTATCTCTTGAACCAAGAAGTTTAAAATGTGCTCCATAAGATATCACATGTGATGCTTTTTCCATAACATATTGAAATGAAACATCTGAATATGAAAAAACAACTTCATCTATATTATGTTGTTTAATTAAATTCCCAATTTCACTTTCAGGAAAAATTGGAATCCCATTTGGATATAATTTTCCCGCAAGTACTGATGGATATTTTCTATCATCAATGTTTGGAATTTGAGTTGCCGTAAAGGCAATCACATCATATATTTTATTATCACGATAAATTAAATTGAAATTATGAAAGTCACGACCAGCAGCTCCCATAATTACTGTTTTTATTTTTGCCATAAATTATTTCTTTTGTTTAATAAAATTTTATTCCACTGTAACACTTTTTGC
>SXSO01000085.1 GCA_005792205.1 Bacteroidota bacterium
ATACCCAAACAACTGATGTAAATGGTTTATATAGTTTTCAAAATATTACAAGTGGGAGTTATGATATTATTGATGGAGAAAAAATTGGTTGGACATCACTTGCAGTTCAAGGAGGAACTGGTTCTGATGATGTAGATACAACTTCAATTTCAAGTATGAAAATTGTTGTAAGTGATGGAGATGATGCAATTGACAATAATTTTTTAAATGCACAACCGGGAAGTTTAACCATTCGCATTTATTCTGATATTGATGGAAAATATTATACATCATCTGATAGAAGTTTGAAAAATTGGAACACAAAAATTTACAAAGATAGTGTTTCTACAACTTCACTTATTTCCAACGTTGATACAAGTGAAGTTATCTTTGTAGGAGCTCCTGGAATTTATATTGTTGTTCAATCAGATAGTTCAACTTGGGTGAGTGTTGGAAAAATTTACAATGATGAAGTTGATACAAATTACAATATTATTTCTGATACAATTTCAATTGCAGCAGGAACTTATCACACAATTGAATTTATAAATTTTCAACGACATTCAATTACAATAAAATCGTATGAAGATGATGACGGAAGTTTTTATTTTTCATCATCCGATAGAACTTCAAAGAATTGGTCTTTCAGATTATATTCATCTGATGGAGGAATTATATTTGATTCATCTGTTGTAGATAAATCAGAATTTGTTTCTACTTTTCTTCCCGCAGGAACTTATATTTTTGAAGAAGTAGATTCTATTGATTGGAACCATCTTGGATATTATCTAAAAGATGTAACAACTGATACATCAAGTAGAACTATAATTTCTACAATTACAATTTCACTTGCGAATGGAAATTCCGCAACACTTGATTTTGTAAATACAAAAGTAAAACCTGATACAACAAAATATAGAACATTTAGCCAACTTGATTACTCTGCAAAATCAATGAAGTTGAAACCTAAAAAAACAAAAACGGGTTTTATTTATCCAATTCCAAATGGAGGAAATATTCGCGATGTAGCATTTATTGCAGGAAATATTGGAAAAGGAAATCCAATGTATATTGGAAAATCAAGAAACGACAGTTCAAAAATTTATGGATGGGCATATATTTTAAAAGGGAGTGTATTGATTAAACTTTTGAATCCTGAAATGACGGGAGCATCAACTTATTTCACATTTGTAAAAGGACTTAAAGATCCAAATCAAAAAAAATTAAATAATCATCTTGTTGGAGAACTTATTGCATTAAAAACAAGTATGTTAGCAAGTGATTACAATATAGTAAGTGCAACTGTTGATCCTAATCTTAACCAATGGAAATTAGGTGATTTATTATATGTTGATGAAGACACGTTGAATTTGTATCATGGAAAAAGTTTGCGTGAAATAATTATTTATGCAGATAGTTTTTTAACTTATGGAAAACGACTTGAAGAATTAGGGTTTCCACAGGATTTTGCAAAACTTGATTCAATTTTTACTCGCGTGAATCGTGCATTTAGAGATCCATCTCCACTTGAACTTAACGATACAATTTCATATACAAATCTTCGTATTTGGGCAACGATGTCGCTTTCAGAAAGTGCTGATTTTTTGCGAAGAGATTATATTGTTCCACCGAAAAATTTTGTTGCAAATAATTTTATTCCAATGGAATTTGAGATTGCTCAAAATTATCCAAATCCATTTAATCCAACTACAAGAATAGAATTTGAGTTGAGTGAAGATGCGTTTGTAACACTTTCAATTTTTAATTCACTTGGACAAAAAGTAAAAGATATTTTGTTGAATGAAGAAATGGAAACTGGATTTAATGAAATTGAATTTAATGGAAGTGAATTAAATAGTGGAATTTATTTTTATAGAATTACAGCAAAGTTAATTGAAACAGGAAAATTATTTGAAACTACTAAAAAAATGGTTTTGGTGAAATAAATTTTTTGTTGTTGTAATAAAAAATTATTGGGACACGAAATTTTTTTGTGTCCCATTTTTATTTGTCTAAAATTAAAAAATCCAGTTTTGGGATAAAAAACTAGTTTATATGTCATTACATCGGAAGAACATATCATTACAAGTGGTTTACATGCCATTACAACGGGAAATCATATCATGAACAGTGACAAACATGACATGTGAAGTCGTTCCCGTGACATGTGAAGTCGTTCTCATGACATGTGAAGTCGTTCTCATGACATGTGAAGTCATTCCCGTGACATGTGAAGTCGTTTACAGAGAATAAAACCAATCCAACAGGAAAAAATTTCTTTCTTTTAGACAAGGAATTTAAACTCCTTGTTAATTAAATAAAATTTAAGTTGCCTTTTTGTATTTATAAAAAAAATGTGACAAGTTAATATAATTTATTAGTGTGTAAAGAAAAAAAGAAGTCCAATAGTTAATGTGGAGTATTGTATAATTCTTCTGTAAATCAATTTTTTTTTCTTAATGAAATTCCAAAAATATGTAACAATAGTCATAAAAAATATCAAACTAATTGACAATAAAATAGTTGTTAAAAAGTTTTGTGTTTTGCCAAAAATAAACGAAATACTTTTTTTATCAAAAAACATTCCATATATAATCAAAAGATGAATTGAGTAAACCAACAAAGATTCACTTCCAACTAAATTTACAAATGAATTTTTCAACTTATTTTTTGTCTCAAGTGTTCCCAAAAATCCCAATAAAAAAATTACAATTGCAATTCGTTGGAAAAAAAAATTTGGACTTGTTCTATAATAATTTAGATTTGTGTAAAACGAAAAAGGAATAAATTTTACAATAATTGTAATAGCAATTACAATTAAAGAATATAAAATCATTTTGTTGAATATTTTTTTATCCGATTGAAAATGAAGATATAAAAAAGCAACAACAACACCTGAAAAAATAAAACTTGCCCAAGGAAATATTGGAAACATAGAACCTTGTTGAGAATTAAAATACATTGCAATTGGTGTTGAAAAGTTTTTAAAAGATATGTTCCAAATTATTGGAGTTAGAAATATTATGAGAAGTAGAAAAAATAAAGAAGCATAAAACAAATAATTTTTATTTTTTAAAACTAAAACTAAAAATAATAAAAACATCAAACTAAACGCAATACAATGTAAAACATCAACTTTTAAAAAATTTAAGTAAGCACTTTCATTCATTTCAAAAAAAAATCTGTGAAAAGAAAAATATGGAAGGTGTAATGCATAACCAATAATAAGTATTTGAAAAATTTTTTTTATTTGTTTAAATAAAATATCATTGTATTGCAAATAATCATTCCACTTTTTTCCCAAAGCAATTATAAAAGCAAATCCCGTAATAAATAAAAAAGTAGGAGCAACAAGTCCATTGATATAATTTATAATTTCAAACCACCAATTGTTTCTAATTTCAGGTTTTAAGAACGCATTTACAACATGCAATTCAATCATTACAATTACTGCAAGTCCTCTTAAATAATCAATGAATAAAATTCTATTTTGTTTATTCATTGAATCAAAAAGAAAAATAAAAATAGAATTAAACTGATAATTCTTATGTATAAAAATTCTTTTTTGTATTTAATTTTTCCATTATGCCAAACAATTGCAAACCAAGTTAATGTAATCAATAGAATAAGAAATACAATTAAACTATATGTGATATTTAGTTTTCCATCAAAAAAATATTTTAAACCTACATTTAAAA
>SXSO01000009.1 GCA_005792205.1 Bacteroidota bacterium
CAAAAGACCAATTGTGTGGAATGAATATGAATATCCAGATGATATTTTTGATGGACATATTTATGCAAAAGGTTCTGCGGTTTTACATATGCTTCATATTGTTTTAGGAGATGAATTATTTTGGAAAACAATAAATCACTATATCATAAAACATCAATTTCAAAATGTTGAGACAAATGATTTTAAAATAGCAATTGAAGAAGCAACAGGATTAAATTTAAATTGGTTCTTTGATGAATGGTTATATAGTGCGGGATATCCTGTTTTTCAAATTGATTGGAATTATTCTTCAAATGAAAACAATGTAAAACTTTCCGTAAAACAAACGCAAGAATATGATGAACATGTTCCTGAAGTATTTAAAATGTCTGTAAATATTGAGTTTTTTGTAGATACAGGAAGTGTTGTAAAACAAATTTTGGTTGATAAAAAAGAACAAACTTTTGAATTTGAATTTAATGAAAAACCAATTGCAATTGTATTTGATAAAGGATCACATATAATAAAACGAATGTCTTTTAATAGAACTATTGATGAACTCTTATACATTTTGGAAAATGGAGATATTGCTGCAAAACTTGAAGTAATTTCTGATTTAAAAACCAAAATTGAAGATGACGAGAGATATAAAATTTCAGAAAAATTATTTGAACTTCTTGAAAAAGAAAATTTTTGGGGATTACGAAAAAACGCAATTGAACTTTTATTTGCTTTCAATGATGAAGAAATAGAAAACCAACTTATCAAATATTTAAATGATAAAAATGTAAAAATAGAAATTGCTTTAATCAAAGGTTTTAAAAATTCTCAAAATAAAAATGCAATTCCTCATATCAAATATCTTTTTGAAAACGGTACAAGTTATGAAGTAATTGCAAATGCACTTGAAGCATTATTAAATATGGATTCTGAAAATAAAAATTCATACGTCGAAAAATCTCTTCAAATGGATTCGCATAATGAAATTATTAGATTTACTACACTTTCGTTTCTTTCAACTAAAAGAGAAAAAGAAATTTTAAATCAAATACAAAGTTTTACGCAAAACAAATATAATTCATCAATTAGAAATAGAGCGATTGGAATTTATGTTTCATCTACAAAAAACGAAAATATAATTGTAAATTTTTTACTTCCATTTGTTTCAGATAATTCTTTTCAAGTGAGACGAAATGCGATTTCTGTTTTATCAAATTATTCAAGAAAAAATGTTGTAGAAGCATTTCAAAAACAACTCCCAAATGAACATGAAGTTAGATTGCGTCAAACATTACAAAATGCTATTGAATCTATAAATAAAGAACTTTCACTGCTTGAACAAAAATAATTTATGAACATAATTTTATTTGGACCTCCAGGAGTTGGAAAAGGAACACAAGCAAAACTAATTGCAAACGAATTTAACATTCCACATATTTCAACTGGAGATATTCTGAGAAATGCAATTGCAAACGAAACGCCAATTGGACTTAAAGCAAAATCAATAATGGAACGTGGAGAACTTGTAACAGATAATGTAATGATTGAAATTATCAAAGACACATTGTCAAACCCAATATGTAAAAATGGTTTTATAATAGATGGTTTTCCAAGAACAATTCCACAAGCAAAAGGTTTAGAAAATTTGCTTTCTGAAATCAATACTAAAATTAGTTTTGTAATAAATTTTGAAATAAATGAAATAGAAATTATTAAACGATTACAAAATAGATTGAGTTGTATTAAATGTGGTTCTGTTTTCAATTCTATAATAGACAGTTTGAATATAAGTTCCAATTGTCCAAAATGTAATTCACAACTCGTTCATAGAAATGATGATGAAAGTGATACAGTAAAAAAAAGAATTCAAATTTACAATGCTTCTACTTCCCCACTTAAAAATTTTTATTTAGAAAAAAAACTTTTAGTTTCCATAAATGGGGTTGGAGAAATACAGAAAATTTTCGACAATGTTATAGAGAAAATCAAGGAAAAAAAATATGATCGAATTAACTAAAAGACCACTTATTGTTGCACATCGTGGATGTTCAGGAACATTTCCAGAAAATACAATGATTTCATTTAAACGAGCAATTGAAATTGGAGCAGATATGATTGAACTTGATGTTCAAACATCAAAAGATGGAAAAGTTATTGTATTTCATGACAAAGAACTACGCAGAACTACAAATGGAATTGGAAAAATAAATAACCTTACATATAAAGAACTCCAAAATTTAGATGCAGGAAGTTGGTTTGCAAAAGAATTTAAAGGAGAACAAATTCCTTTATTGAGAGATGTTTTAAGATTAATAAAAGGAAAAATAAAACTTAACATTGAAATTAAATCATATGGAAATTATGTAAAACATAATTTCATTGTAGAAAACACAATAGAACTTGTGAGAGAATATAAAATGGAAGAAGATGTTTTATTTACATCTTTTGACCATAAATTAATCAGAGAATATTTTGAATTTCATCCCGATTTACATGTCGGAGTTTTATATGATAGAAAACGACATTTTAACAAAACTCCATCAATTTTAAAAAAAAATATGAACATAGAAGCATTTGTTTTAGACATTCGTGATGCAAAAATTAAACTTATTGAAAGTGCTCGTAATTGCGGTCTTATCGTTGGTGTTTATTCAATTGATACTGAAATAAGTTTGGAAAAAGCATTGAAATTAAAGACCGATGTTATTGTATCAAATTTTC
>SXSO01000086.1 GCA_005792205.1 Bacteroidota bacterium
CCCCAAAACCCCAAAACCCCAAAACCCCTTTGGACGAGTGATTAAATTATTTAAGGTCAGTAATGCGAGTAGTGACGGTTCAAGCCCTGCGATTTGGTTTTCAAAAATAACCCTTACTCGCCTGCGAAACTTACTTTCAAAGAACATGTTATTGAAACATTAAAAGTATTTGGAATTTTTCTTTTGATAAACAGTTTTGGAATTGCAAATTTTCAAGTTCCAACTGGATCTATGGAAAATGAAATAATGGCAGGAGATTTTCTAATTGTAAATAAATTTTCTTATGGAGGAACAACACCTCGCACAATTCCTTTCACTGATATAAAAATTCCAAATTTCAAATTTCCTGCACTCGTTGATATAGAAAAAGGCGATCCTATTGTTTTTGAATTTCCTGGATATAGAGATGAAGTTGAAGCAAATCCTTTTGCATATTATTTAAAACGATGTATTGCAATTGCAGGAGATACTTTAGAAATTGTTAATGGTAAAATTTATGTAAATAAAATTTTACAAGAAGAACCAAGAAACATACAATTCTATGATTTTAAAAAAAGTAAAGAAGAAATTGATCCAAGAATTTTTCCCACAGGAAAACTATTCAACGATAGGTTTTATGGACCAATTAGAATTCCTAAAAAAGGAGATAGAATTCTTCTATCACAAGAAAATATAAATGAGTGGTATATTTTTATTTTACGAGAAAAAAATACTTCAGAAATTGTTGATGGAAAAATTCTAATAAATGGAAAAGAAGAAAATACATATGAAGTAAAACAGGATTATGTATTTGCAATGGGAGATAATCGCGATAATTCTTTAGATAGTCGTTTTTGGGGATTTGTTCCAAAAGACGAAATTATTGGAACACCTTTATTTGTTTTGTTTTCTGTTGACCAAAATATTTCTTGGAATAACGTTTTTGAAAAAATTCGTTTCAATAGAATCGGAAATTTGGTAAAATAAAACATGTCTTCTCTATATTTTCACATCCCATTTTGTGAAACAAAGTGTATTTATTGCGATTTTTATTCTATTGAAAATCTTGATGAAAAAAAGGTTTTTGTAGAAAGTTTAATAAAAGAAATTGAACTTCAAAAACAATTTCATAAAGAAAAAATAGAGACAATTTTTTTGGGTGGAGGAACCCCTTCTCTTCTTAATTCAAATGAACTTGAAAAAATATTTTCTGCAATTCAAAAATATTTTCATGTTGAAGATAACTGCGAAATAACAATTGAATGTAATCCTGGAACAGTTGATAAAACAAAATTCAACGATTACAAAAAACTAAAAATCAATAGAATTAGTTTTGGAGTTCAATCATTTTTTGATGACGATTTAAAATTTCTATCGCGAATACATAGTTCAAAAGATGCAATAAATTCAATCAAATTAGCACAAGACGTTGGGTTTGACAATATAAATTTGGATTTAATTTTTTCACTTCCTAATCAAACACAAATAAAATGGGAAAAAAATTTACTTACTGCTATTAAGTTAAATACAAATCATATTTCTGCATATTCTCTTACTTATGAAAAAAATACCCCAATATTTAAACTTTTAAATGATAAACAAATAACACCACTCTCCAATGAAGATGATGCAATTCTTTATGAGAGAACTATTAAACTAATAAATGATTTTGGTTTCAATCAATATGAAGTTTCTAATTTTGCAAAAAAAAAATTTGAGTGTAAACACAATATCAATTATTGGACACACAAAAACTATATTTCATTTGGACCTTCTGCACATTCATTTTGGAAAGATAACTTGAAAAGGTGGTGGAATGTTTCAAATCTAAAAAATTATCTCAAAAAAATTTCTGAAAACGAATTACCAATTTCTGGAAGTGAAGTTTTAAACAATGACCAATTTTTAATGGAAAAAATTATGCTTGGTTTAAGAAGTGGTGGAATTGATATCTTAGAAATAAATAGAATTTTTAAAATAGATTTTTTTTCTAAAACAAACAATTTAATTTACAAATTAGAAAAAAACAATTTAGCAACATATAAAAATAATATTCTAAAACTTACATCTTCTGGGTTTTTGGTTTGCGATGAAATCATAAAAGAATTTCAAAAATTATTTTAATCTTCCTCAAGTTTTCTAAATTCTTTCCAAAAATTTGGAAATGATTTATTCACACAATTTGGATTTTCAATTTCCATTCCTCTAATTTTTAATCCCGCAATAGCAAAACTCATTGCAATTCTATGGTCATCATATGTATTTATTTTAGCACCGCTATATATTTGTTGAGGTAAAATTGTTATGCTACTTTTAGTCAATTTAACTTTTGCTCCTATTTTTGTTAATTCATTTTTCAAAGCAACTAAACGATTAGTTTCTTTATAAACTAAATGTGAAATATTTTTGATTTTTGTTATACCATTAGCAAAAAGGGAAGCAATTACAAGCGTAGGAACGGAATCTGGAAAATCATTCATATCAATAGAAATTCCTTTTAATTTTTCACATACTATATAAAAATATTTTTTTGTATAAAAAATTTTTGCTCCC
>SXSO01000087.1 GCA_005792205.1 Bacteroidota bacterium
ATTACTGATGGTTTTGAAGTTAAAAAAAATCAGATGAGCGAACAACTATCATTTTACAAAATTTTCCTTTTCAAAAATTTTTGGAATATCATCTATCTCAAAAGCGTTTTCAATTCTCAAACTTCCAACTCGCGTTCGTTTTAATTTTTTAAGATATGCTCCACAATTTAATGCTTCACCAAAATCATTCACAAGCGAACGAACATATGTTCCTTTTGAACAAACAACTTTAAAACCAACTTCAGGAAAATCTATTTTTGTTGAATAAAAATCATAAATAAAAAGTTTTCTTGGTAAAATTTCTACTTCTTTTTTTTCTCGTGCATATTTATATAAAGGACGACCATTTACTTTCAAAGCAGAATAAATTGGAGGATATTGAATTTGTTCACCAATAAATTGTTTAAACTTATTTTTAATAATTTCAGAAGTCAAATATTCAATTGATTTTTTTTCTATTACTTCTGTTTCAGAGTCATAACTTTTTGTCTTCTCTCCTAAAACCATTGTCCCTTCATATTCTTTTTCATAAGAATTAAAATCATCCATCATTTTAGTTTTTTTATCTATCAAAAGAATCAAAAGACCTTCAGCTTTTGGATCAAGAGTTCCTGTATGTCCAATTTTTTTTTGAATTTTATTTCTAACTTTTTTTACAACATCAAAAGAAGTCCAATCAATTGGTTTATTTACAAGAACTACACTTCCATTTTCATCAGTAAAAAAACCATTTTTGGATAAATATTGAATATCAATCGTTATCATCGTTATGAATTTTTTTAAAAATTTCTTCCATATGTATTATCTTATCAGTTGTCTCATCAACAAAAAAATCAATTAATGGAATAAATTTTAAAGGAAGTTTTGATGCTAAAATTTTTCGTATATGTTTTTTATTAGTTTCAAGAATTTCAATTGCATTTTCTTTTTTTGTCTCATCTCCTAAAACACTGATGAACACTTTTGCAATTTTTAAATCAGGAGAAATAATAACATTTGTAACAGTTAAAAGTCCAACTTTATCATAAGTAAATTCACGAGATAAAATTTCTGCTACTTGATGTTTTATTTGAGATGCAACTTTTTCTGTTCTAATTGACATTATAGTTTTCTTTTTATTTCAACAATTTTATATCCTTCAACTACGTCATTTACTTTTACATCATTGTATCCATCAAGTGAAATTCCACATTCCATTCCTGATTGCACTTCTTTCACGTCATCTTTAAATCTTTTCAAAGATGAAATATTTCCATCAAAAACTTCAATTCCATCACGAATCAATCTTACTTTTGTGTTGCGAGTAATACTTCCATCTTCAACATAAGCACCTGCAATCAAACCAATTTTTGGTATTTTAAAAGTTTCACGAACTATAATTGTACAAACAATTTCCTCTTTAACTTCGGGAGCAAGAAGACCTTCTAATGTTTTTTTGATTTCTTCAATTGCTTTGTAAATTATATTGTAAACTCTAATTTCAACATTTTCTTTATGAGCCAAATTTCTTGCAGAAAGCGACGGACGTATATTAAATCCAATAATAACAGCATTTGAAGTAGCAGCAAGTAAAACATCAGATTCAGTTATCGCGCCAACTCCACGATGCACAACATAAACACGAACTTCGTTTGTAGAAAGTTTTTGAAGTGAATCAGCAATTGCTTCAACAGAACCATCTACATCACCTTTTATAATCAAATTTAAGTTTTTGATTTTACCGTCTTTGATTTGCTCAGAAATTTCATCAAGTGTTGTAACCCCTCTTCTTCTAAAATCTTGTTCTCTTTGAAGTTGAGAACGTTGTGAACTAATTTCACGAGCAGTTTTTTCTGAATCAACAACTATAAATTCGTCACCCGCTTGTGGAATTTCATCAAATCCTGTACATAAAACAGGAGTTGATGGTGGAGCACTTAAAACTTTTTTTCCTCTTTCATCAAACATTGCTCTAATTTTTCCACTTACATTTCCACACACAAAAGGATCTCCAATTTTTAAAGTTCCTTTCTGTACTAAAACTGTTGCAACAATTCCTCTTCCCTTCTCAAGCTGAGATTCAACAACAGCACCTCTAGCATTTCTATTTGGATTTGATTTAAGTTCTATTACATCCGTTTCAATCAATATTTTTTCCAAAAGCAGTTCAACACTTAAACCCGTTTTTGCAGAAATTTCAACACATTGATATTTTCCTCCATATTCTTCTACAAGAACATTTTTTTGTGAAAGTTGTTGACGAATTTTTTCAGAATTTGCACCAACTTTATCAATTTTATTTATTGCAATAATAATTGGAACATTTGCTGCTTGTGCATGACTAATTGCTTCAAGAGTTTGTGGCATCACACTATCATCAGCTGCAACAACAAGCACAACAACATCTGTTAATTGTGCACCTCTTGCTCTCATTGCAGTAAATGCTTCATGTCCAGGAGTATCCAAAAACGTTATCTTTCTTTCACTAGGTAATGAAACTTCATATGCACCAATATGTTGAGTAATTCCTCCTGCTTCACCAGCTACAACATTAGTAGAACGAATATAATCTAATAAAGATGTTTTACCATGATCAACATGTCCCATGATTGTAACAATTGGAGGTCTTGGCAATAAACTACCTTCTGCATCTACAATATCTTCAAGTTCGTTTGATGTAAATTCGTTTTGAAATTCTATAGTGAAGCCAAATTCTAATGCCAATAGTTCAATAAAATCTTTTTCAATTCGTTGATTAATTGAAACCATTTTTCCAATTTCAAAACTTTTTTGAATTAGAGAAGCAGCATTTACACCCATCAAATTCGCAAGTTCGCTTATAGAAATATATTCAGTTATTTTGAGTGTTACCTTTTCTTTTTCAATTCGTTCTGTTTCTTTTTGTTCTTCTTCAATTCGTTTTTGTTCTTTTCGTTTTTTTATTTTACGATGAGTTTCTTCTTTTTCAGCATCGTTTTTTTGATTAGAAGAAAGTGTTTCCTCAATTGCACGTTTTATATCACCTTCGTTAATTTCAATTTTTTTAAATTTTTGATATTTAGCTTTCTTTACTGGTGTCTCTTCTTTTTTTACTTCTTTTTTCTTTTTTACTTTCTTTTTTTTCTTTACAGGTATCTCAGTAGATTTTTTTTCTTCTATAACAACTTTCTCTTTTTTCTCCTCTTTCTTTTCTAACTCAATTTTTCTTAAAACTTTTGGTTTAGTTTTTTCAAGTTCTTTTCGTTGTCTTTCTACACCTGTCAAAAATTCTTCTTGTTTGTCTATTTTTTCTTCTTCTATAATTGAAGAAGTTTCAATAATAATTTCTTCTGCTTTTGTTTCTACTTGATAGTTTGTTTCTGTTGTTACATCAATAGTTTTATTTTCAGCTTCAGTTTCTACTTTTTGAAGTTCATCTATATTTTTTTCAGAAACAGTTTCTATTTTTATTGATTCTCTTTCAATTGGAATA
>SXSO01000088.1 GCA_005792205.1 Bacteroidota bacterium
GGAGAATAGCCCGAGCCCCACAGGCTGTCGTCGACGTAATGGACGTTCCCCGAGCGGACAGCGGGAAGACGCTCCCAGAGCGGGTTCATCGCCAACTGCGCACGGAGTTTCTAAATATCCGAATAACAACGACTATTTTCAAAAGATAAAGTCAATCTATTTAAAACTAAAAAAATATAATGAAGCAAAATTGCTTTTGGAAAATCAAATCCAAAAAACTCCTAATGATATAACTTTGTACTCAGAACTTGGAAATGTTTATGCAAAAATTGGAAATGATTCACTTGCATTTACAATGTGGAACAAAACAATTCAAATTCAACCGAAAAACTTTTTATCTTACAAACTTGCAGCTGAAAGTGCAACAGAAAATAAATTTTTTGAAAAAGCAATTCAATATTTTTTACAATTTAGGACTGCAACAAATGATGAATCTGTTTTTGCATCTGAAATTGCCTCTCTTTATGCAATCGTAAATAATTTTGAAAATGCTACTTTAGAATATTTAACATTATTGAATGAAACACCTCAACAAATTCAATATGTACAAGGAAAATTATCTACTTTCACAAATAAACAAGAAGGAATTGATGCTGCAATAAAAATTTTAAATGAGAAAATTGAAAATACTAAAACAAGTATTGCTCTAAAAAAAATACTTGCGTTTCTTTTGATGGAAGAAAAAAAATTTGGTGAAGCAAAAAAAATTTATTTTGAAATAGATAAACTAACTCAATCAAATGGAGGCGAACTATTTCATTTTGCTGAAAAAATGTTTAAAGAAAAAGAATTTTTAATTTCTGCTGAAACATATTTTGAAATAAAAGAGACATATAAAAATTTTTCTCAAATAAATTATGTTGATCAAAAATTTGCTGAAGCAATTGAAGAACTTGCAAATTTAAATGATACAACAAAAAAAATTGGAAATAAATTTGAAGTTTCTTTTCATCAGGCAATTTTAATTTATAACGAAATCGTAAACAAAAATTTAAATAATGAAATTGGAGCAAAAACATTATTCAAAACTGCAAAAATTCAATTTGAAAAATTTCACCAAACCAATAATGCAATCTCTACGTTAACAAAGTTAGAACAACTTAAAATATCTTCTCCGTTAAAAATTGATGGGGAAATTTTTTCTGCTGAAATTTTTATTTTTCTTGGAGATACAACTTCTGCACTTTCAATTCTACAATCAATTGTAGAAAAAAAAAGAATTTTGCCATCACAAATTGAAGAAACAAAATATAAAATTGCAGAAATAAATTTTTTCTCTGGAAATTTTACAACAGCGTTACAATTATTAAACGATATTACTAAAAATTTATTGAGCGATTTTACAAATGATGCTTTAAATCTCAAATTATTTATTGAAGACCATTTAAGTGATAAACATTCATTGCAACAATTTGCAAAGGGAATGTATCTTACAAGACAAAAAAAAATTGACGATGCAAAAAATATTTTTGAAAAAATTGTAAACTCAGAACTTTCTGATGATGCAACGATAGAAATTGCAATAATTTATTTTAACGAAAATAAATTCGATAAAACAATTGAAACATATAATAAACTTTTAAATGAATTCAAAGAAAGCAATTTGCTTGATAAAGCAACTTTTAATCTTGCAAAAACTTATGAACGTGTTGGAGAAAAAAATAAATCAATCGAATTTTACGAACAACTTTTAGAAAAATTTCCAAAGTCAATTTATTTAGATGAAGCGAGAAAAAAAATTCGTGAATTGAGAGGTGATAAAATATGAAATTTTTAAAATTTATTTTTATTGCCTTACTGTTTATTTATAAAAATTTTTCACAAGAAAAAATTTTAATTCCAATGGATTTGACTCAAACAAATCACTTGAAAGCATATGGAATTGCATATTGGATTTTATCAAACCAAACAGAAGTTGATTGGCTTTTGAATTACAGAGGAGGTTCATTTATGATAAGTTTTGACAATTCAATTTTAAATGAATGTAGAATTAGAGAGGTTTTATTTGAAGAAATTTCAGGAAGTGAAGCGACTCAAATTTATAGTGAAATACAAAGTGAAAATTCAAATATGGATGCTGTTCGTTTGGAAAAAATTCCAAAAATCGCTGTGTATCAACCATCAATTTTTCGCCCGTGGGATGATGCTGTTGTAATGGCTTTGACTTATGCTGAAATTCCATTTGAAAAAATTTGGGATGAAGAAGTTTTACAAAATAAACTTTCAGAATATGATTGGCTTCATCTACATCACGAAGATTTTACGGGACAATATGGAAAATTTTATTCTTCATTTCACAATGCTCAATGGTATATTGAACAACAAATGTTTAATGAACAAATGGCAAAAAAACTTGGATTTAAAAAAGTTTCTGAAATGAAAAAAAGTGTTGTAAAAGAAATAAAAAATTATATTTCAAGTGGAGGATTTATGTTTGCAATGTGTGCTGCAACTGATTCTTATGATATTTCACTTGCTACACAAAACACAGATATTTGCGATAAAGTTTATGATGGAGATGGAATTGATCCAAACTATCAAAATAAAATTGACTTTTCAAATACACTTGTATTTGAAAATTTTATAATTGAAACAAATCCATTTCGTTATGAATATTCTGATATTGACATTCCACAAAGCGATATGGCATTTACAAATCAGGAAACAGATTATTTTACACTTTTTGAATTTTCTGCAAAATATGATCCTGTTCCAACTATGCTTACACAAAATCACACAAATGTAATAAAAGGATTTATGGGACAAACTACAAATTTCAAGAAACCGTTGATAAAAAAATCTATCATTTTACTTGCTGAAAAAGAAGGAACCGAAGAAGTAAAATATATTCACGGAAATTTTGGAAGAGGAACTTTCACTTGGTATGGAGGTCACGATCCTGAAGATTATCAACACGCTGTAGGGGATCCACCAACACAACTTGAACTTCACAAAAATTCTTCGGGATATCGTTTGATTTTAAATAATATTTTATTTCCCGCAGCAAAAAAGAAACAAAAAAAAACATAAATGAATTATTTAGAATTTTCCAAAAAAGTTTTTGATAGTTATGAAACATGGAGAAATGGAAATTTTTCATTTCATATTTTTCCCAATGAATTAGAAAAAAAAATAAATTCTCTAAACAAGGAAAAAGTAAAAATTGAAATTGCGGGAACTTCATTTGAAAATAGAAACATCTATCACATAAAAATTGGAAGTGGGAAAATAAAAATTTTGCTTTGGTCTCAAATGCATGGAGATGAATCAACGGCGACAAAATCAATTTTAGATGTTTTAAATTTTCTGTCAACAGATGAAACTATTCAAACAAAAAAAATATTAGAAAATCTCTCTCTTTATTTCGTTCCAATGTTAAATCCTGATGGAGCAGAAAAAATAAAAAGAAGAAATGCACAAAACATTGATATAAATAGAGATGCAATATCTTCACAAACTTATGAAGGAAAAATTTTAAATGGATTGAAATTGGAACTCAAACCAAACTTTGCATTCAATTTACACGATCAAGAAATTTCAACTGTTGGAACAACCAATGAAATTACTGTAATTGCTCTACTTTCTCCAGCATTTGATAAAACAAAATCTGATAGTGAAACAAGAATAAAATCAAAAAAAATTTGTGCTATATTAACAGAAATAGCAAGCCAATTTATTCCAAAAAATGTTGCAAAATATAATGATGATTTTGAACCGCGAGCATTTGGTGATACATTTCAAAGTTCAAATATTGCTACAATTTTAGTTGAAGGAGGACATATCAAAAATGATTTCAATAAACAAACTGTACAAAAAATTTATTCTGTAATTTTGCTTTCTTCTATTTATTCAATTGCTTCAAATGAATTTGAAAATATTGATATAAATTATTATGAAACACTTCCATTCAACACAAAAAAAGTTTATGATATCATTTTGCGAAACACTATAATTAAAATGCAAAATGAAACTTTTACAACTGATATTGCAGTTTCATACCAAGTTGATACACATTTTGAGTTCCCACCAAAAATAGTAGATATTGGTGATTTATCAACTTATACTTCACTTTTGGAATTTAATTTAAATAAAGTAATTCCAATTGAAAAAATAAAACTCAATGAAACTTTGGATTTAGAGTTTTTTTCCTCATTATTAGAAATGAATTTAAAAAAACTTCCATTATAATTTCTAAAAATAAATTTAATTTGGAAAAAGAAAAGCAAAAAGAATTTGAACGAGAAACAATTCCATATATGGATTTATTGTATAACTATGCTTTGCGAATGACAAACGATGAAGATGAAGCAAAAGATTTATTGCAAGAAACATATTTAAAAGCATTTCGTTTTTGGAATCAGTTTCAAAATGGAACTAATTCAAAAGCGTGGTTGTTTCAGATAATGAAAAATTCTTACATCAATCGTTATAGAAAAGAAAAAAAAAACGGTGAAAAAATAAGTTACGATAACATTGAAGAATTTTATGAAACAATTAAAGAAAAAAATATAGATGAAAGTAATGTTTTTAATAATTTTTTTTCAAACATATTAGATGACGAAGTTATTGAAGCAATTGAAAAACTTCCAGATGAGTATAAAACTTCAATTATATTATGTGATATTGAAGAACTTTCTTATGAAGAAATTTCAGAATTTTTACAAGTTCCAGTTGGAACAGTTCGCTCAAGAATTCATCGTGGAAGAAAAATACTTCAAAATGAACTATTAAACTACGCAAAAAAGAAAGGATATTTTATTTAAAAATTTGTTAAAAGATTTAAAACTATGAATTGCAAAAACTTAAGAGAAACATTGTCAGCTTTTATTGATAATGAAACTACATTACAAGAAAAAAATGAAATTGAACAACATCTTCAAATATGTAAAAAATGTAGTTTTATTTTCATTATAGAAAAATCTACAAAAAATAATTTGCGAGAAAAATTACATATTTCAACTCCATGGAAAACAAGAGCAAACATAATTGAAACTCTTCGCGGTGAAACAAAATTTCAAATAAAAAAAGTTTATTTTGATTTACCATTTTTAAAACCAGCATTAGCATTTGGATGTGGAATCTCAATTATAGTTATTTTTATTCTATTTTTTCTAAATCAAACTCAAAAAGAAAAAGTAGAATTATCTTCAAATAATTTGGAATTACAACACATTCAAACAAATACAGTACAAGAAAAAACTTCATTTGAAAAATCATTAAGTGATTTTGATATGTTTTTACAAGGAAAAAAAATAAATACAAACGCTGAAATTCAAAACGCAAAAATGTTTTTTGCAAATGAAATGGATATTCCTATAAAAATTCCAAATAACAAAAAATGCAAAATGATAGGAATTGATATTAAAAAAACTGAACACAATAAAATTGGACAAATATTTTTCACACAAAATGGAAAAGTATTTTCACTTTTTCAAACCATTATTCATAAAGATATGTGTTGTAATTTAATTGATTCTTCAACTCTCAATTGCAAAAAAAATATCACCAACAATAATAATACGCATTGTACTATAAGTTGGATTGAAAACGATATTTTATTTCAAGTAATTGGTGAAAACGACACTGAAGGATTTATGGATGAAATGTTAGAAAATTTAAAAGAAGAAAATTCAACGGAAAAGAAATAAAAATTGTAAAAAAATAATTATTCGTAAATAAGAAATCTTTTTCGCTGAGATAAAAATTTTTGACAATCGTTTTGCCATATTAAACATATTTTTTCAAAATTTTCGTTTGATAAAATTGCTTCTCTCAATTTTTTTGTTCCCGCTAATTTATCAAAAAAATTTTCATCAAATTTTAAATCATTTGGAAAAAAATTTTGAATTGCACATAAAATTGCAATAGTAGTTTTTATGCTTTCAAATTTTTTAAAATTAGTTATCTCTAAAAAAATACCTTCGCAATTTTCATTTTCATATTTTGGATGTTTGCTTTTTTCATTTGAAATTGGAAGAAATTTTATTTCAGAAAATTTCACTCCATCCAAATTATATTTTGATAATTCATTCAATAATTTTTTCCCATCAATCCATTTTGCCCCAATAATTTGAAACGGAAATTTAGTTCCTCTTCCTTCAGAAATATTTGTTCCTTCAAATAAACATGTTCCATTATAAACAAATGCAGTCGTATCAGAAATCATATTTGGCGAAGGAGGTTTCCATATTAAATTAAGTTCATTCCAAATAAAGTTTCGTTTTAAATTTTCACATTGAATTACTATGAGATTTAATTTTTGAGAATTTGAAATTATTTTTTTTTCTACAACCATATTTGCAATTTCTCCAACGGTCAAACCATGACGAATTGGAATTTCAAATGTTCCAATAAATGATTTCAATGAATCTTCTAACATAAATCCTTCAACAATTTCCAAACCAAGTGGATTTGGTCTATCCAAAACAATAAAAGTTTTATTCAGTTCACAGCAAATTTCCATTACATTTTTCATTGTAGAAATAAATGTAAAATACCGTGAACCAACATCCTGTAAATCAAAAATTACAACATCAATTTTTTCAATATTTTTTTTAAGTGAAGAAAAATTATTTCCATAAAGCGAAATGATTGGAATTTTTGTTGTGCTATCAATTTGGTTTTCAAATTTTTCTCCTGCTACAAATTGCAAATTAAATCCATGTTCTGGTGTCAAAATAAATTCTATATCAGTTTTTTTTTCTAAAAAAATTTGATAAATATTTTTTTTATACGAACTTACAAACGAAGCAGAATTACAAACAAGTGCAATTTTTTTGTTTTTAATTAAGTCATTTTTTTTTTCTAAAAAAACTTCAGCACCAATTTTAATTTGTTGAGAAAAAACGAACTCAAAAAATAAAACAAAAAAAATACCTCTTGTGTTTTTAAAAACAAGAGGCATTATCGTTTTGAAAAAAAATATTTTTTTATGAATTATTTGCAACAAGTTCTCTTTCTGAAAAAAAATATGAAATTTCAATTTTTCCGTTATCAACAGAATCAGAACCGTGAACAATATTTTCACCTTTGTTATCAGCATAAAGTTTGCGAATAGTTCCATCTTCAGCATCCTTTGGATCAGTTGCTCCAATCAATTTTCTATAATCAGCAACTGCGTTTTCCTTTTCCAAAGCAATAGGAACGCATGCTCCTGAACTCATAAATTTTATAAGTTCATCAAAAAATGGACGACCTCTATGAACTGCATAAAATCCTCCTGCAGTTTCACTAGTGAGACGAATCATCTTCATTCCAAGAATTTTAAATCCCGCTTTTTGAATATGAGAAGTTACTTCACCTATTAACTGTTTTCTGACGCAATCTGGTTTTAGAATTGCAAGTGTTCTTTCAATAGCCATATTTTATTATTAGTTTTTGTTTATTATTAATTTATAGTTTTTATTTAAATAACTTTTTCTTTTTTCTTCACTAAATTTTTCGATTGCATATCGCAACATTGTGCGAGGCATCTTTTTATAATTTTCTTTTAAAAACTTTTCCAATAATTTTTCATTTCGTTTTCCAATTTCTCGCAACATCCATCCAACTGCTTTATGAATCAAATCTTGTTTATCATTTAAAAGAATTTTTGCAATGTTAACTGTATCATCAAATTTTTGATTTCTAATAAAATACAAAGTTGAAACAATTGCAATTCTTCGATCCCACAAACTATTTGAATTTACCATCTCATATAAAAGCGATTTATCTTTTTCAAAAAGATACTTACCAATAATTTTATAAGCACTTAAGTCAACTAAATCCCAATTATCAATATACTTTCTGTTCTTTAAATAGAACGAAAAAATTTTATCTTGATTTTCTGTTTTTTTTTGAAAATTAAAAACAAGAATTAAAAGTGCAATCAATCTTTCTTCATGAATTTTTGATTTGAGCAATTTTGAAATATCAGTGAAACTAATATTCATATATTTTTTTGCTAGCATTTTCAAATTTGGAGCAGAAACTCAAATCAAAAAAATTTTTTCTCCATATTCCCCAACTCCAGTTTTAAAAAATCTTTTATAGGTTTCTGCTTTTTTTGCATTTGCAAGTTTTTGCAAATCGTTTTTTAAATGTTGTAACATTGATATGATAAAAATACTCTACTTTTTAGTGTTGTTTTTTTTTGAAGATTTTTTCTTTGGTTTCAAAATTTTTTCAATCACATCACCAATCATTGCGGGATTTTCAACAATATGGATTCCTGCTTTTTTCATTGCTTGAAATTTTTCTGTTGCAGTTCCCTTTCCTCCTGAAATTATTGCTCCTGCATGTCCCATTCTTCTTCCAGGAGGAGCAGTTTTTCCAGCAATAAATCCAACAACGGGTTTCTTTACATTTTTCTTAATATATGCTGCGGCTTCTTCCTCTGCATTACCACCAATTTCTCCAATCATCACAATTGCTTTTGTATCTTTATCTTCATTGAAAAGTTTTATTGCATCAATAAAATGAGTTCCAATAATTGGATCTCCGCCAATTCCAATACAAGTTGATTGACCAATTCCTTTTTGCGTCAGTTGATGAACTGCTTCATAAGTCAATGTTCCACTGCGAGAAATAATTCCAACATTTCCTTTCTTATGAATAAATCCTGGCATAATTCCAACTTTTGCTTCATCTGGAGTAATAATTCCAGGACAATTTGGTCCAATAAAACGAACTCTAAGTTTCTGTGTATAATCATAAACACGAACCATATCACGAGTTGGAATTCCTTCTGTAATACACACAATAAGTTTAATTCCAGCATCTGCTGATTCCATAATTGCATCAGCAGCAAATTGTGCAGGAACAAAAATAACAGAAGTGTTTGCTTTTGTTTTTTTTACAGCATCTGAAACTGTATTAAAAATTGGAACCGATTTTTTGAATTTATCTTTTTCGTTTCCTTTGTAAAGTGTTCCACCTTTTCCAGGAGTAACTCCCGCAACAACATTGGTTCCATATTCAATCATTTGTGATGTGTGAAAAGTTCCTTCTCCACCAGTAATTCCTTGAACAAGAAGTCGTGTTTTTTTATTTACAAGTATAGACATAAATTTTTAAATTGAATTTATAAATAGATTTTATTTATTGAGTATTTTTTTTATTTTCTCTCAATGAAATTTGCAACATTTAAAATTGTTTTTTCATCAAAATGTTTTCCTAAAATTTGCATTCCAATTGGAAGTCCAAGTTTATCTTTTCCAATTGGGATACTTATTCCACAAATTCCTGCAAGATTTGCTGATACAGTGAAAATATCTTGAAGATACATTGTTACAGGATCAGAATTTTTTTCACCAATTTTAAAAGCAGTTGTAGGTGTTGTTGGAGTGATTATAAAATCAACTTTTCTAAATACATCTACATAATCTTGATAAATTAAACGACGAACTTTTTGTGCTTTACGATAATATGCATCATAATATCCAGAAGACAATACATAAGTTCCAATCATAATTCTTCTTTTGACTTCATCTCCAAATCCAACACTACGAGATTTTATATACATATCCAAAAGTGTTTTCACATCGTTTGCTCTATATCCATATCTTGCTCCATCAAATCGTGCGAGATTACTTGATGCTTCTGCCATTGCAATTATCAAATAAGTTGGAATTGTATATTCACTATTTGGAAGAGAAATTTCAACAACTTCAACACCGTTTGATTTTAAAATTTCAATTTGAGAAAAAATAGATTCTTTAATTTCTGCATTTAATCCATCAGTAAAATATTCTTTTGGAATTCCAACTTTTAAACCTTTGATATTTTTATTGAAATTACTTATATAATTATCAACAATAACATTTGCAGATGTTGAATCATTTTCATCAACACCAGAAATAGTTTCCAAAGTTAGTGCAATATCATAAACACTATTGCCACAAATTCCAATTTGATCAAGTGATGAACCATAAGCCACAAGTCCATAACGAGAAATTCTTCCATAAGTTGGTTTCAAACCATAAACACCACAAAATGCAGAAGGTTGGCGAACTGAACCTCCTGTTTCACTTCCCAAAGCAACCGTAGACATATTCGCCGCAACAGCAACTGCACTTCCACCACTTGAACCACCACAAACTCGTGTTTCATCAATTGGGTTTTTTGTAACTCCAAAGTATGATGTTTCAGTGGAAGAACCCATTGCAAACTCATCAAGATTTGTTGCTCCAATAAAAAGTGCATCTTCTTTTTTCAAACGAGAAATTGCAGTTGCATCAAAAAGCGATTTAAAGTTTTCCAAAATTTTTGAACCACAAGTCAAGAGATGATTTTGAATTGCAATATTATTTTTAACAGCAATAACCATTCCAGCAAGTTTTCCGGCATTCCCATTTTGAATTTTCTTATCAATTGAAATTGCATTTTCAATTGCCTCATTTTCAAAAACATCAATAAATGCGTTCAAACTTTTTTTATTTTGAATTTGCGTAAGATAGTTTTTTACTATCTCTTCAACTGAAATTTGTTTTGAAGATAATTTTTGTTGAATTTCTTGAAAAGTCATTTAACTTTTATTTTCATTGTCTTTTTTTGGTTCTTCTTGAGATGGGTTTTCAAGTTCGTTTTGAATTTCTTGTTTTGCTTTTCTAAATTCACGAATTCCTTGACCCAATCCTCGTGCAAGTTCGGGAATTTTTTTGGCTCCAAAAAGTACCAAAACAATCAATACAATCAATATGATCTCTATTGTTCCAAAGTTGCCCATTGTTATTATTTTTTGTGATTAAAAAATTATTTTTTAAAAATTTCTATTTCAAAATCGTCATCATAGTTTTCATCTGAATAAACATTTTTCATTCGTTTTACAAATTCAAAAATCCATTTTAAAATTCCAAATAAAAGATAAATTAGAAAAACTGGAAAAATAAAATTCCCTTGTGAAAATATAATTAAAAGCAAAGAACTCAATACTAAAAAAAATTTTAGTGGATGTTTTTGAATATCTTTTTTCGTAAACTTTGGAAATGCTTCATATATAATAGTGGAAACCATAATAAGAGAAACCGAAACCGTAAGTACAGCTAATATATATTTTGTATCGATTGATAAAATTGATTGTGTCAAATTGTTATGTAAAATCATCAATAAAAACGAACACATAATCGCTGCTTGCGATGGAATTGGAAGCCCAATAAAATATTCTTTATCAAATCCAGTAAGTTGAACATTGAATCTTGCTAATCTAATTCCACCACAAATCATTGGAAATGACGAAATAAATTGTCCAAAACCATTCCAATTTTTAAATTCATATTGATAAACCAACACTGAAACTGCAACTCCAAAAGTTACCAAATCAGAAAGAGAATCAAATTCCACTCCAAACTTGCTTGATGATTTTGTAAGACGAGCCATTATTCCATCAAGTGAATCAAAAATTGCTCCAAACAAAATAAAGTAAATTGCATAATCAAATTTATTTTCCAATGAATATGTAATTGAAATAAAACCACAAAACATATTCAATGTTGTAAATAAACTTGGAACAACTGATGGTGAAATTTTCATAAAATTTATTTTGAAAATTCTGCTAATACAGTTTCGCCACCAACTACAACATCACCAAGTTTCACCTTTATTTTTGTATTCAACGGAACTAAAACATCAACTCGTGAACCAAACTTTATCATTCCAAAACGTTTGCCAACAATTGATTCATCTCCAATTTTTAGATTTGCAACAATTCTTCTTGCAACAAATCCTGCAATTTGTTTAAAAAAAATTTTTCCATATTTAGAATCAATACCAATCAATGTTCGTTCATTTACATCAGAAGATTTATCCTCAAATGCCACAAGAAATTTTCCATCAATATGTTTAAAATATCCAACTTTTCCTGAAATAGGAAATCTATTTACATGCACATTTAAAGGAGACATAAAAACTGAAATTTGAATGGCTTTAGATTTTAGAAATTCATTTTCTTCAACTTCCTTTATCAAAACAATTTTACCGTCAGCAGGAGAAATAATTGCGTTTTCAATTTGTGGTGTTATACGATTTGGATCTCGGAAAAAATTTAAAGTAAAAACCAAAAGAAAA
>SXSO01000089.1 GCA_005792205.1 Bacteroidota bacterium
TCTTTTGTATTTCTATCTCCAAAAATCGTAAATGTAGAATCAATTTTTTTTATATTATCAACATATGACTCTTTATTATTACTAAGTGAAAGTCCACAAAAAAACCTAAATTGTATCCAATTTGTAGCATTGTAAGTAAACATTGGATGCACATTTATTCTATTTGATTTTTTGCTGTCAAAACCATTTGAAAAACCAATTGAACCAAAAACTTTTTCACGACTATCGCTTCCTCCTCCAAACGAATAAGAATATGAATTTGGTTTTTCATAAAGTCCATTATTGCGTGTTTCATAATCATCATATTTTCCAAAATTGGAATTAAAATTAAACCAACTCCACCAATAGTTTGGAAACTTTATATTATAAGATAATTCAAATTGTTTCTCCAAATTATCAAAATCAAGATTATAAAATTCCATATAAGACGAAGAAATATAATAATTCAAATAATACGAACTTGGAGTTGTTTCTTTGTAATCCATTCCGAGAAAAAATGCTGCATCATTTGGACGATGTGTAAAACCTAAATCATTTGCATTATATTTTTTTGATGTTGCAGAAATAAATGAAAACCAAGTCCAATGTTTTCCTGCAATTTTTGAAAATCCAATTCTTCCTTCATAACCATTATATGTTTTATCTGAATCAAGTGAAGTTGAAGAATTTGAAAAAAATCCATCAAATGAATATGTATTTGATTCATCTTGTAAATTCCAATCAAATGCATTTACAAATGCAGGAAATTTATTTTTTTCAAAAACGGATGTAGATATGATTCCAATATTTGAATTGTTTTTTAAATCTTGCTTCAATCTTACTACATTGAAATTTTTTGTTGGTTCAAGAAGTTGTGAAATTTTGTTTTCATTTGAATCTTCTACAATAGCAACTTCATTTTCTGTAATTGCACTTAAAATTCCAAGAGATAATCCTGTATTTGTTTTTCCACTCAATTTTGTTGCTGCAAGAATTGTTGCACTATTTGGAGACGAAATTAATTTTCCATTTATAGGAATTTCCACATCATAGTTATAATAACTAATTGCTTTTCCAATTCTTCGTGAATAAAAAATCCCAGGAGAATAATCACCAAAAGTTCTAAACTCAAATATTTGTTTTCCTTCCACAAAGAAATTTCTTTTTTCTTGAAATACTGTTTCAAATGTTGTAAGATTTAACACTGCAGGATCTGATTCTACTTGACCAAAATCGGGATTAAAAGTTGCATCAAGTGTTAATTCATCTGAAATTTTATATTTTAAATCTAAACCATAACCTTTTTCAAAAACAGTTTTTCGTGGATAATCTTCTGATGGAGTAAAAAAACTTACATTAGATTTTAGATATGGAAGAATTTCATAATATACTTTTTTTGAAATATTTTTTTCTTCAAGTCCAATTAAATGTCCAAATTGAGAAGCAGAACCACTTTCAGATTTTTTCACTTGAGCCCAATTATCTAATTCATTTTTACGTGAAATCAATCTAAAAAAATTTATTCCAAATATTTTTACATCATTAAATCTCAATGAATAAAAGGGAATTTTAACTTCTGCACACCAACCATTTGGCAAAACTTTTGTTTCCACATCCCAAATAGGATTAAATGAATCATCTTGATTTTCACCATTATTAAAACTTAGTTTATCAATTTTACATCCTGCTACACTAAAAGAAAATTCAAATGCAGTTTGATGATCATGATAACTATCTATTTGAATTGAAAAATATTCAGTTTCAGTTTCTTCGTCACGACGAGAAAGACGGCTTACAATTTTATCTGCTTCTTTATCATACATCATACAATAAAAATATAAAGCATCGTTATCGTATAAGATTTTTATTTCTGTTTTTTCTGTTGCAAGATTTTCTTCAATTGGTTCCATTTGAGTGAATGTAGAATCAGAGGATATGTTTTTCCAAACATCGTCATCAAAAATTCCATCAATTTTTGGAGGAGTTAATGTATATGTTGCAGAAACTGTTTTTTCATTTTTTCCTGAAAAAGAAATTTGAAAAAAAGAAAAAAATAGCAGAAAAAAAATAATATAATGCATAAAATAAGATTTCGTATAAAAAATATAAGATTATTTAACAACACTTCCAGTTGAAATATCATTCAAAAGTGTGATTATAGAAAGATTTCCATCATCATCGGAAGCAGCAAGTAACATCCCTTCAGATTCTTCTCCCATAAGTTTTGATTTTTGAAGATTACAAACTACAACAATTTTTTTTCCTATCAAATTTTCTGTTGTATAATGTTTTGCAATTCCAGAAACTATTTGACGGATTTCATTTCCAATTTCAACTTTGAGTTTAAAAAGTTTTTCAGATTTTTTTATTTTTTCACACTCAATAATTTTTCCAATTTTTAAATCAATTTTTTTGAAATCATCAATTGTAATTTTTTGAATCTCTTCCTTTGAAATTGTATTTCCTTTTGATGTAGTAAGTTGAACCATTTGTTCTATTTTTTCGTTTTCAATTTTATTAAACAAAATTTCTGAATTATTAAGTTCCCAATTGTCTTTTAGATTCATTTTTTTTGCGTCATCCCATTTAAAATTATTATCGTTTAATTTGAGGGTTTTAAAAATTTTTTTAGAAGTGGATGGAAGTATTGGAAAAAATAAAATTGCTAAAGAAACCAATGTTTGACAACATAAATTCAATGTTGTAGAGCATTGTTCAATATTTGATTTAAAAGAATTCCACGGAGTTGAGTCATTAAAATATTTATTTGCAAATCTAACAAGATTCATTGTTGATAAAAGTCCCTCTTTGAATTTATATGATTCAAAATTTTTTGATGTGAAATCAACAGTTTCATTTATCATTTTGAGTAATTCATTATCAAAAGAATTTAGTTTGTAACATTTTGGAATTTTATTACTAAAATTTTTTTGAACAAAAACCAATGTGCGATTTACAAAATTCCCAAAAATATCTGCAAGTTCAGAATTTATTTTCAATTGAAAATCTTTCCAATAAAAATCTGAATCACGATTTTCTGGCATAATAGAAGTTAAATAATATCGCAAACTATCTGATGAAAAATGATTCAAAAAATCATCTACATCAATTCCCCAATTTTTGCTTTTAGAAAATTTTTCTCCTTCAAAATTTAAAAATTCATTTGCAGGAACATTATCAGGTAAAACATATTTTTGATTATCTAATCCATTCCACGCCATAAGTATTGCAGGGAAAACAATGCAATGAAAAACTATGTTATCTTTACCAATAAAAGCAACATATTTTGTATTTTCATTTAACCAAAATTTTTTCCACAATAAAGAATCGTTTTTCAAATTAGAGAATTCTTTGGTTGCAGAAATATATCCTAATACTGCCTCAAACCAAACATATAAAACTTTATTTTCAAATTTTTTAAGAGGCACTTTAACACCCCAATTCAAATCACGAGTTACAGCTCTATCTTTCAAACCGTCATTAAACCAACTTTCACAAGCACTCAAAACATTTTCTTTCCAATTTTCTTTTGATTTTTTTTCCTGAATAA
>SXSO01000090.1 GCA_005792205.1 Bacteroidota bacterium
CCCATATTTTACAACTGATACTGCTGCTGCATTGAGAGCCGCAGAAACAAATGCTGATGTCATTTTAAAGGGAACTCGTGTAGATGGTGTTTATGATAGTGATCCTGAAAAAAATTCCAAAGCATTTAAGTTTCAAGAAATATCTTACATTGATATTTTGAAAAAAGAATTAGAAATAATGGATTTAACTGCGATTGCTTTGTGTCGTGAAAATAAGTTGCCAATAATTGTTTTTAACATAAATAAAAAAGGTAACTTGAAAAAAATTATATTGGGTAAAAAAAATATTGGAACATTTATAAAACTTGACAGATAATAAAATTTTACAAATATGATTAAAGATATTTTACACGAAGCAGAAACTAAAATGAAAAAATCAGTTGAATCAGTTAGATCTGAACTTACAAAAATTAGAAGTGGAAAAGCAACAACAGCATTGCTTGATGCGGTCAAAATTGATTACTATGGAACTTTAACACCACTTCATCAAGTTGCAAATGTTTCAATTCCTGATTCACATACAATTTCAATTCAACCGTGGGAAAAAAATATGTTATCGGTTATTGAAAAAGCAATTTTAGTAGCGAATTTAGGTTTCAATCCTACAAATGATGGAAATGTTGTGAGAGTTTCAATTCCACCGTTAAATGAGGAACGTAGAAAAGATTTGGTAAAACTCACAAAGAAATTTGGAGAAGAAGGGAAAATTTCAATTCGCAATATTAGAAGAGATGAAATTGACCATATTAAAAAATCTGAAAAAGCGGAACATTTTTCTGAAGATGAGAGAAAAAAAGGTGAGCATCAACTTCAACAACTTACTGATAAGTACATTGCTGAAATTGATAAGCTTCTTCTTGTGAAAGAAAAAGAAATTATGGAAGTGTGATAAAAAAATATATTTTTGTGATTATAAAAGTGAAGCAGATTTAGTTATCTATTTTGCAGATTGCAAGAGTGAGTGTTGTTGGAAAAAAAGGATTAAAAAAAATATTTATTATATATTAAGTTTAAAAATTATTAGTTATGAGAAAAGATATTCATCCAAATTATAAAAAATCAGTTGTCGTTTGTTCTTGTGGGAACACATTTGTAACTGCCTCAACTGTTGGTGATATTAAAGTTGAAATTTGTTCAAAGTGTCATCCATTTTTCACAGGAGAACAAAAAATTGTGGATACAGAAGGTCGCATTGAACGTTACTACAAACGTTATGGAAAAAAACAAGAAAGTGCTACTGTCTAATACCAATTTGTTTTATTAGATAATAGAAAAAAAATTGCGGAATGAAAATTCTTTTCATTCCGTTTTTTATTATATGAAAATTTGTATTGTTGAAGATTTGAAGTTTAAAAACTTTTTTCCACTTGTAAGTTTTATTTATGTTTCAAATTTACGAAGTGGATGTTTTACTTTAAAAGAAAGAGTTGGAAAAATTTTTAAAGAAAAAAATATTTTTGAGATGGGAAGAAACTCAATTTTAAAAATTGATAAATCGCATATTTCTATTGATTTTAAAGGAGAAGGTGAGGTTTTGTTTTTAAATTCAAGAGTAATGTTTACAGAAAAAATTATGTCCCAAATCAAAAAAAAATCTAAAACCAATTCCATATTTGTAAATCAAGATGGGGAAATTGTTGGAGTTAAAATTTCACAATTTAGTAAATGGAATAACAAAAATATTTTGTTTGATGAGAGTTTTTTTGAAAATGATTTTAAAGATTTTTCAATTCAAAAAATTGAAGCAAAATTTTTTAATTACATATGGGATATAATTCAATTTAATTTTGATGCAATAAAATTTGACTTTCAATTTTTCAAGAAGAAAAAAAAAATCAAATCGCCCAACTTTATAAATTTTCAAAATATAATTTTTGGAAAAAAAATTTCAATTGGAAAAAATGTTGTATTAGATGCAACTGATGGTCCAATTGTGATTGATGATAATGTAACAATTATGCATAATGCTGTAATTATTGGTCCAACTTATGTTGGAAAAAATTCTATCATAAAAGTTGGAGCAAAAATTTTCGGTGGAACAACAATTGGAAATAATTGTAAAATTGGTGGTGAAGTTGAAAATACAATTATTCAATCTTATAGCAATAAACAACACGATGGATTTTTGGGACATTCATTTATTGGAAGTTGGGTTAATTTGGGTGCTAATACAAATACAAGTGATTTAAAAAATAATTATGGTTTTGTAAAAGTAAATTTTTTTGGAGATATGATAAATACTCAATCAAAGTTTTTTGGCTCAATAATTGGAGATCACTCAAAAACATCAATAAATACAATGTTAAATACAGGAAGTATAATTGGAATTTTTTCAAATATTTTTGGTTTTGGTTTTCCAAAAAAAATTATTCCAAATTTTTCTTGGTGTGAAAATGGAGAAATTAAAACTTATGATTTGGAAAAAAGTATTGAAACAGCAAAAGTTGTAATGCAAAGACGAAATGTAAATATGTCTTTGCAATATGAAAACGAAATACGAAAAATTTTTAAAGCAAAATAATTTTAATATATCTATGAAAGCAATTGTAAAATCAGTTCCAATTCACAACACCGAATGGAAAAAAGGATTTGTGTCGGTTGAAAGAGAAGAACCAAAAATTATTTTTTCAAATGATGTGAAAATAAAAGTTTTATATGGAGCAATTTGTGGAACAGATGTAGGAATTTATAATTCAAAAGATTCGCTTCGTCGTGAAATGGAAAATGTAAAACAGAAAGATGTTGTTGTTGGTCATGAATTTTGTGGACAAATTGTAGAATGTGGAAATAGAGCAGAAAAAATTTTAAAGAAAAAAGTTTTAAACGATTATGCTAACAATAAATTAGTTCAAAAGTTTTTTGCAAACAAAAACCAAAAACAAAATTTTATTGGTTTTTTAAACAAAATTTTTTTTTCAACAGCAGAAATGCATATAACAGACAATACTTGTTATCAATGTAAGTTGAATGAAAAGCATGTTTGTCAAAATACGGTTATAAAAGGAATTCACGATGATGGAGCATTCGCTGAATATGTAGTTATTCCAATTGAAAACATTGTTTTATTTTTGAAAAATGAAATTGATCCTAAAATCATTGCATTTATGGATGCTTTTGGAAATGCAACTCACACGGTTCAATCAATTCCCGTAAAAAATAAAACAGTTGTAGTTCTTGGATGTGGTGTTCAAGGATTGATGGCAATTGCTGTTGCAAAAGTTATGGGAGCAAAAAAAATTTTTGTTTCAGATGCTTCACATGAAAGTTTTTCTCATAATAAACTTTTGAAAAATAGATTTAAACTTGCAAAACATTTTGGAGCAGATGAATGTTTTGATGTTTCAATTTCAAAAGAAAAAAAACTATTTTACAAAAAAGTTTTTTCTTCAACGCAAAATGCAGGAGCAGATGCAGTATTTGAAATGTCAGGAAGTTATAAAGCATATGAAGATGCATTTTCATTGGTTAGAAGTGGAGGTGGAATTTCTTTGCTTGGACTTCCGTTTGGAAAAATGGAAATTGATTTTGCAAAAGATATAATTTTTAAAGGCGTTACAATTCATGGAGTTATTGGAAGAAGAGTTTTTGAAACATGGGATTTGATGAGAAAAATTTTAAAAAAAGATTTAGTAAAAAAACTTTTAAAGTCAGGTTTTATTTCTCATATTCTTCCGCTTGAAGAATTTGAGAAAGCATTTACTTTGATTAAAAATGGTGATGGATTAAAAGTTTTATTAAAACCATAAGTGTTATGAATCTACTAAAAATTTTAGAAGATGAACTTTCTCGTCTCAAGAGTGAAAATGTTTACAAGTATGAAACCGAAATTGAGACCCCACAAAACGCAAGAGTGAAAGTAAATGGAAAGGAAGTCATTATGCTTGCCTCTAACAATTATCTTGGACTTGCAAATCATCCTAAAATAAAAAAAGTAGCAATTGATGGAATAAAAAAATATGGATATGGAGTTGCTTCAGTTCGTTTCATTTGTGGAACACAAGATATTCACCGTGTTCTTGAAAAGAAAATTGCAAAATTTATTGGTGTTGAAGATGTAATTTTATTTTCATCTTGTTTTGCTGCAAATGAAGGTTTTTTTGCTTCTATAATAAATGAAAAACTTGGAAGTGAAAACCATAAAGATGTACTTTATAGCGATAAACTAAATCATGCAAGTATTATTGATGGACAACGACTTTGTAGAAATGAGTTTGTGGATAAAAAAATTTATAACCATTCCGATATGAATGAGCTTGAAAAATTGCTTGAAGATGATAAAAACAAAAACTATAGATTTAGGTTTATTGTAACCGATGGAGTGTTTAGTATGGAAGGTTATTTGGCAAATCTTTCACGAATTGTTGAGCTTGGAAAAAAGTACAATGCACTTGTATTTGTTGATGATTCTCATGCAATTGGAGTTTGTGGAAAAAGTGGAAGAGGAACTCCGGAAGAATTAAATCAATTTAAAAAAATTGGTGTGATAACAGGAACTTTGGGAAAAGCAATTGGTGGAGCATCTGGAGGTTATATTGGAGCTTCTAAAAAAATTGTGGAATATCTTCGTCAAAAATCTCGTCCGTATATTTTTTCAAATTCACTTCCTGCGCCAATTGTTTTTGGAGCAATTGCAGCATTTGATTTACTTGAAAATGACTTATCTCTTGTTTCTAAATTGCATCAGAATACAAAATCTTTTAGAGAAAAAATTTCACAACTTGGTTTTAAAATTTTGGAAGGAAGTCATCCAATTACGCCAATAATGTTGGGAGATGCATCAGTTGCTCAGAATATGAGTAAATTGCTTTTGAAAAATGGAATTTATGTGAAAGGACTTTGGTTTCCAGTGGTTCCAAAAGGAGAAGCACGATTGAGAGTTCAAGTTTCAGCATCACTTTCTAAAAAAGATTTAGATGATGCTTTGAATATATTTGAATTTGTTGGAAAGAAAATGAAAATCATTTAGTGGACGATAAAGGATTTGAACCTTTGACCTTACGGATGTGAACCGTACGCTCTAACCAACTGAGCTAATCGTCCAAAAAATTTTTGGAAAGATACAAAGAAAAACAACCAATAAATCCCAAATAAAATGTTAGATAAACTTCAAAAAATTAAAGAACGATATAATGAACTCAATACACTTTTGAGTTTGCCAGAAACAGTTTTAAATCAAAATAAATTTAGAGAATTAAGTAAAGAACACAAATTACTTGAAGATGTTGTAAAAAAATTTTCTGAATATGAAAAAGTTTTAGATGACTTAAAACAAGCAGAAGAAATTCTTTCAACAAGTCATGAAGCAGATTTAATTGAAATTGCTGAATCAGAAATAATTCATCTCAAAGAACAAAAAATTAAAGTGGAAGAAGATTTAAAAATTCTTCTCATTCCAAAAGATCCAAATGACGATAGAAATTGTATTATAGAAATACGTGCAGGAACTGGAGGTGATGAAAGTGCTTTATTTGTTGGTGATTTGTTTAGAATGTATTCTCATTATATTGAAATGAAAAATTGGAAACTTGAAGTTCTTGACTTTAACGATGCTGAACGTGGAGGATTTAAAGAAATTATTTTTTCTGTAAATGAAAGCGGAGTTTATGGAATTTTAAAATTTGAAAGTGGAGTTCATCGTGTTCAAAGAGTTCCTGAAACTGAAGCACAAGGAAGAGTTCACACTTCTGCTGCAACTGTTGCTGTACTTCCTGAAGTTGAAGATGTTTCAATTGAAATAAATTCTGCTGATTTACAATTTGATACTTATCGTGCTGGAGGAAAAGGAGGGCAAAATGTAAATAAAGTTGAAACTGCAGTTCGTATCACACACATTCCAACGGGAACAGTTGTAGCGTGTCAACAAGAACGGTCGCAATTAAAAAACCGTGAGAAAGCAATGAAAATGTTGAAATCAAAACTTTATGAAATGGAAACTGAAAAACAAAATTCCTCAATTGCATCTCAAAGAAAACTTATGGTAAAAAGTGGAGATAGAAGTGATAAAATTAGAACTTATAATTTTCCACAAAACCGTTTGACTGATCATAGAATTGGGCTTACGCTTTACAATTTAAATCAAATTATGGATGGAAACTTAAATGAAGTACTTGAACAACTTCGCCTCACACATATTGCAGAACAGCTAGTTTCAAGTTCCAATTGAATTGCAATTATAGAAATATTTTTTTACACTTTATTTGTAATTAAATTCCTTTTCAATTTCATTTATGTAGAAATCTATTTGAGTAAAAATTTCTTCAGAAATTTTTACTCAAATACGAAAAATTTTTATTTTCCAATATTATTCAAATATCTTTTTCCTAACATCAATTTATTTCTGAGTGCTTCAAAATAATTATTAGAAAATTTTACAAGTTGCATTGTATACTTAGAAGTTTGAATTTCAATTTCAAATGGAGGTGAAAAATATTTTTCTATTTGTCCATCTAAAGAGAGACGAAATTTTTCTTTTGAAATTGTTGCAACTTTTAATTTTATTTTACTTTCATTTGAAACAATAAATGGACGAATTGCAAGATTGTGAGGACAAATTGGAGTTATTTCAATTACCTCACAAGTTGGAAAAATAATTGGACCTTGTGCTGCAAGTGAATATGCCGTTGAACCAGTTGGTGTTGAAATAATAATGCCATCGGCAGCATAAGTTACAGCATAATTGTTGTCGACATAAAGTTTAATTTCCACTAAACGAAATGATGAACCTTTATCCAATACAAAATCATTTATTGCGTAAAATGTTTTTTTTCCAATTTTTGTTTGAAGCACATTTCTGTTTTCAATAAAAAATTTTTTTTGAAGAACTAAATTTATACTTTTATCGATTTCGTTTGAAAATGTGTCTGCTAAAAATCCTAATTTTCCAAGATTGATTCCAAAAATTGGAATTTGTTTTTCAAGAACAATTTGTGCTGAATTTAAAATTGTTCCATCACCACCAATAGTTATTAAAAGTTCAATAAAATCAGATAGCTTATCAATTGGGTAAAATTTTATTTTATTTCTTTTTTCTTTAGAAATAAATTTTTGTAAACTTTTATTGGCAAAAATTGCTGCATTTTTTCTAATTAAAAGATCAACTAATTTTTCAAATGTTTTTTGAAATTCTTTTTTTGTAGTATTTCCAACGATTCCAATTTTCATTTTTAGTCTTTATTTTTCTCATCTATAAAATTTAATTTCAGTTCTTTTAAAACATTTGAAAAATATGTTTCTTCTTCTTCACTCAAATTTCCTTTTGTTTTTATGTATAGTACATCCAAAATATCAATTGTAGTTTCCGCTTCATTGATATTTTTTTCAATTTTATCAGTTATAGGATTTTTGATTTTTCCCATTTGTTGCATCGCTGTCATTTGTAATGAGAAAACTAAATTAAAAAATAAAATTGTGGTTTTATCTTGATTGTTCATAAAATAATTTTCCTAAATATAAAAATGCTTACAATATAAATCTTAAAAAATTAAATCAAATTATTTTTTTTCAATATCATTAGCTCCATGATAATTATATTCAATTATTTTCGTTTTATAGAACTTTCCTTGCGTATGTTTTTTGTATACCTTCTAATATTTTAAGTACAACTTCTGGAGAAGTATCGGGAGTTTTAGTTGGAAATAAACCATGCTTCTGTTTATACAACATTTCACCTTCTTTCATTCCTTTTGTCCACTCAGGGGTTTTACGAATGACTGAACTTTGATAGGGTGTAGATTGTTCTTTAATATACTGATCACTATTGGCAATATCAGCAAACCACCAGAAAGGTGAATGTAACCCAGCTTTAATGATTCTATGGGTATGTTCAACATGTTCCCAAGCATTATGGAATTTTTCATCCATATATCCAACTTCCTTAATTATGCCACGAAAATAGTATGAAAAAGATCCTATACAATGAAGATTGAAAGCTAATTCTATTTCATTTTCATATTCAATTATTTGTCGTGGATTTTTTACCCCGTATTGTCCAGGTTTAAAATTCGCAGATCCATGATAACCGAAATTCATGTGCCATATGCCAGAAACTTCACAAGCATTAATATATGCAGTACATACATCAGGATTGATAATTTCCATATCATCTTCTATAATAAATAAATGATCACAGCCATCTTGAATAAGATATCGTAGGAGTTCATTTTTGGAAATACCCACACATTCGTTTTTATTATGTTGTATTACTTCTTTAACTTTAGAAGAATAAGCATCAGATGTATAAGGATTTCCATCATTAACCACCACTATCGAATCTACCGAAGGTATTGAATCTACACACTTCCTAAACATATCTTCTCGATTACAAGTTACAATTCCAATTCCAATTTTATTACTCATTTTATTTCTCCACTTGTGATAACTTTTTCATCATTATCCGTTGTTGTTTTATATCTTGTTTCACCGCAAAACTTATCATAATGCTTAAATATTACTACTATTTTGTTTATGTAAAATTTGCTTTTTGTAATCATGTATTTATTTTTTGGAAAAAATTTTAAATACTGAAAACATAATAATATAAACTTACAATTTATAAGATTTTATTAGCAAATATAAAAAATCAAAAAATAAAATATATTTACAAACAATTTTTTTTACATATGAAGATTGCGGGATTTACATTTGTCCGTAATGCTATAAAAAACGATTATCCAATTGTGGAAGCAATTACTTCAATACTTCCAATTTGTGATGAATTTATTATTGCATGTGGAAATTCTTCTGATAATACGTTGAAATTGATTCAATCAATTAATTCTCCCAAAATAAAAACCATCAACACAATTTGGAATGAAAATTTGCGAGAAGGTGGTAAAGTTTTTGCTGAAGAAACGGATAAAGCATTTAATTCTATTAGCCAAAACGTTGATTGGGCGTTTTATATTCAAGCAGATGAATGTGTTCACGAAAAATATCTTGACACAATAAAAAATGAAATGAAAAAATATTTGTATAGTAAATCTGTTGAAGGTTTACTTTTCAAATACAAACATTTTTATGGTTCATACAATTATTATGCTTTATCTCGCAAGTGGTATAGAAGAGAAATCAGGATTATTCGTAGAAATTTATCCATTAAATCATACAAAGATGCTCAAGGATTTAGATTGAACAATAGTAAATTAAAAGTGAAACTTATTGATGCAGAAATTTTTCATTATGGATGGGTGAAATCTTCCACTGGAATTTTAAATAAAATGCAGAACTTTAATTTTTTCTATGATAAAAATATAACGATAGAATCTATTTCTAACGACAAAAAATTTGATTATGGAAATGCAGATAAATTATTTCAATTTAAAGATATGCATCCAAAAGTTATGTTAGATAGAGTTGTTTTAAGTAATTGGGATTTTAATCCATCAAAATGTAAGAATAAGCGAAGCATTCAACACCGTATATTGCAAAAAATTTATGAACTTACAGGAATTAGATTATTTGAATACAAAAACTATAAGTTGATAAAGTGAAGGAAGTAAAAAAAATTTTAATCAGTAGAATTGACTCAATTGGAGACGTTATATTTACTTTTCCAATTTGTGGATGGTTGAAAAACAAATTTCCTGAATCTCAAATTTATTTTTTGGGAAGAACATACACAAAAGATGTAATTGCATGTTGTAATGATGTAGATGTGTTTTTAAATATTGATGAGATTTTTCAGTTAAATAAAAAACAACAAATTCAAATTTTAAAAAATTATAATTTTGATGAAGTTATAAATGTTTTTCCGAATAAAGAAGTTTCTAAATTGTTTTGTAAGTCAAAAATTCCAATTCGTATTGGAACAACAAATAGAATTTATCATTGGCGTTATTGCAATAAACTTATTCGTTTAAGCAGAAAAAATTCTAATTTTCATGAAACACAATTAAATTTTTTTCTTTTAAAATATCTTGGATTAAAACAAATTCCAACATTAGAAGAAATATTACAACTTTTAAATTTTAAAAACAAAAAACAATTAGAAAAAAATATTTGGATTTATTAGATGAAAATAAAACTAAAATAATCCTACATCCTAAATCCAACAACTCATCAGTTGAATGGAGTTTAGAAAATTATAGTAAGTTAATTGAGTTATTGCCGAAAAAAAAATTTCAAATTTTTATTTCAGGAACTGAAAAAGAAAAAATTTTGCTTCAACCATTTTTAGAAAAACATAAAAATCAAATTGTTGATTTAGTTGGAAAAATAAATTTATCCGATTTTATTTCATTTATCAATTTGTGCGATGGCTTAATTGCGTGTAGTACAGGACCGTTACATATTGCATCTGCATTAGGTAAATTTGCTTTGGGATTATTTCCTTCAACTCGTCCAATTCATTCACAGCGATGGAAACCAATTGGAACTAATGCTCATTATATTGAATCTGGAACAAAAAATCTTGACAATATTTTTCCAGAAAAAATTTTAGAATATTTTAGTTTGAAACACTAATATATGAAACAGCAAAACTTTACACCATTAGTATCAATAGTTTTGGCGACATATAATGGAGAACGATTTTTGTCACAATTATTAGATAGTGTTTTAAATCAAGATTATCCTAATATAGAGATAATTGCAACAGATGACGCTTCAACAGATAATACTTTTGTAATACTGCAAGAATATGCAAACAAATATGGAAATGTTAAAATATTTCAAAACGAAAAAAATATTGGACCAAATAAAACTTTTGAAAAATCAATGTTATTATCAAACGCTGAATACATTGCTATCGCAGATCAAGATGATATTTGGTATCCAAATAAAATCACTATTTTAATGAACGAATTTAAAGGGACAACAATTGTATATCACGATTCTGAATTAATAGATGAAGAAGGTAAAAAAATCGGAAAAAAAATATCTGATTTAAAACAGCTTATAAATTTTGATAATTGTTTGCAATACTCAATTGGAAATAGTGCTCCTGGACATACTATGTTGTTCAGAAGTAGTTTATTCAAAAAGTGTCTTCCCTTCCCTTCACGAGTTACATATGATTTATGGTTAGGGTTTAATGCAACTTTTGAAAATGGACTGAAATATGTTGATAGAGTGTTGGTTCAATATAGACAACATCAGAATAATGTTTACGGAGCAATTAAAGTTAAAAATGCAACTCGATTTAATAAAAGTAAATTTGAAAGAAGAAAAATTGCAGTAGAACTATCACAAGAAAGGATAATGTTATTATTTGAAAAATGTCCTAATGAGTTTAGTAAAGAAAAATTGATATTTGAGAAACTTGCAAAAAGTTTTCAATCATATTCGTTAAAAAATAATTTTATACGAATGATATTGCTTTTCAAATACAATAAACAACTTATGGTGTATAAAAAAAGATCGCAGATTAGACGGTGGTTGTATTCAATAAAAACATTTTTTAAAATACCAGTATAGGTTTTAATAAACCAATATTATTCGTTGAAGAATAATTTCATATATGATGTCTTAAATTTTTCATTGTTGAAATTTGTTTTTACAGTATGTATACTATTGTTAGAATATTGTTGTAGTAATTTTCTATTTTTTAAAAACAATTTTATTGCCGACACACATTTGGCACATTTGGTTTTGCCCAA
>SXSO01000091.1 GCA_005792205.1 Bacteroidota bacterium
ATATTTTTCTCTGTTTTCTTCACCAATTTTTGGTATTCGCAAATCTTTTATTAAAACTTCTTTGTTTTCATATTCATTTGAACCAATGATGAGAGCAATTGGTATTTGAAGTTTATCTGCATATTGAAGTTGTTTTCCAAATGATTTTTCTTTACCAAGATAAATTTCTGTTTTAAAATTATTTTGTCGTAAAAATTGTGCAAGTTGTTGATAATATTTTTCTAAATTTTTATCCATCACTGTAATGAAAATATCAGCAACTGACAATTTAAAATCAATTTTATCGAGATATTGAAGTGCAGAAAAAATTCTATCAACTCCAATTGAACCACCAACTGATGGGATACTTTCATTTAAAAATCGCTTTACTAAATCATCATATCTACCTCCACCAAAAATAGAACCAAACTGAGTTGCTTCATTTAGAATTGCTTCAAATACAGTTCCAGTATAATAATCAAGTCCACGAGCAAGTGATAAATCAATTACAACTTTTTCTTCAGGAATTTTAAACTCATCTAAATAACCACAAATTTCTTTCAACTCTAAAATTCCATTTTGAAAATTTGAAACCTCTTTAAAAAAGTTTTCAACATAATTCAATGTTTCAAACCGTTTTTGTTTTGGAATAGAAAGAAATTGAATTATTTTTTCAACACTTTGTTTGTTTAAATTAAGTCCTGTTATTTTATCTCCTGATGAATCAATTCTTCCACAAGTAAGTTCAAGTTCAATTTCTTTAAGTGAAATTTTATCCAATTTATCTAATGTTCTAAATACATTTTTATTTTGAGAAAATGGAATATTGGCATAAGTTAAAAGCGTATCAAGAATTTTTCTATTATTTATTTTGATTTGAAAATTTTCAATTCCAATTTTTTGAATTGCCTCATTTACACAAAAAACTATTTCAACTTCAGAACGAACCGATGATGAACCAACAATATCAATATCAAATTGAAGAAATTCACGGAACCTTCCGGGATCTGGTTTATCGGCTCTCCATACATTTGCAACTTGATATCGTTTAAATGGTTTTGGCAAATCTTTATATTGAGAAACAATGCGAGAAAGTGGAACTGTCAAATCAAAACGAAGTGCAATGTCTTCATCTTCAGGCGTTTTGGAGTAAAAAATCTTTTTGGATGTTTCACCATATCCAACGAGTGTTTCTGCATATTCTAATGCGGGAGAATCAAGTGGAGAAAAACCATATTTTTCAAAAACATTTTTTATGGTTAAAATTATTTGTTCCTTTGCAATAGTCACATCAGAAAGATAATCTCTTGTTCCTTTTACATTTCTTGCTTTTATTTTTTTTTCTTCACTCATATTTTTATGAATTAAAAAAAATGTCGCTTCAAAAAATAAAAGCGACACTTTTGTCAGTCAAACTTGTACTGGTGATAGGGTTCGAACCTACGACCCTCAGATCCACAATCTGATGCTCTAACCAACTGAGCTACACCAGCGCATTTTTTTTGCTCAAATATATCAAAATTTGACTTTGGGAACTTCTTGCGCTTTTGTTTCAGCAGTAAAATATTCTTTCTTTATAAATCCTGTAAATGCTGCGATAATTGAAGCTGGAAATTTTCTGATTGAAGTATTGAAACTTTGGGTTACTTCAACAAATCTTTTTCTTTCAACTGCAATTCTATTTTCTGTTCCTTCAAGTTGAGATTGAAGTTGTAAAAAATTTTGATTGGCTTTTAAATCTGGATATTTTTCAACAACAACCATCAAACGACTCAATGCCGAAGATAATCCATCTTGTGCTTGTTGAAATTTTTGAAATGTTTGTGGATCATTTAAAATTTTTTCTGAAACATTTAATTGCCCAACTTTTGCTCTTGCTTCTGTGATATCAATTAAAACTTCTTTTTCGTGTGAAGCATAACCTTTTACAGTTTCCACAAGATTTGGAATCAAATCATATCGTCTTTGATATTGATTTTGTACCTGACTCCACGCACCATTCACTCCTTCATCAAGTGAAACAAGTGAATTGTAAGAAGAAATTACCCAAAAAATAATCAAGAGAAAAAATCCTAAAATGGAAAATAAAATAATTTTTGTTTTGTTCATAAAGTATAAATAAATTGTTATGAAATAAATGAAATTGTTTTTGTTTTTAAAAATGAAAATTCACGTTTGTATTTTCATCAATGTATGCTTTGACTAATTGTTTTGGTTTTGTTGATTCAGGAACTATTTTAATTGCATTATGAATTCTTTGTTTTACGATATCACAAGTAGATTTATTGTCAGTAAAAAATTTCACAAGTAATTCTCCTTTGTGAATTTTATCTCCAACTTTTTTATTCATCACAATTCCTGATTTGTAATCAATTTTATCATCAATTTTCATTCTTCCAGCACCAATTAAAATTGCAGATAACCCAATTTCCAAAGAATTAATATCAGAAATAAATCCATTTTCATTTGAAAAAATTTCAATTTCAAATTTTGATTTTGGATATTTTTCAATGTTCTCAATAAAGGAAACATCTCCATTTTGTGTCTCTACAATTTGTAAAAATTTTTCATATGCTTTTCCATTTTGAATTACTTCTTGACATTTTTTTATTCCATCTTCAATTGACGAAGCAACACCTCCTAATTTTAACATTGTTCCACCAAGTAAATACGTAACTTCCATCAAATCACTTACAACAATTTCATTGCGAAGACATTTTATACACTCAACAATTTCCAACCAATTTCCAACTGCAAATCCCAAAACATCATCCATTGATGTAATGTAGGCAACAGTTTTCTTTTGCATCATATTTCCAATCTTCACAAGTGATTTTGCAAGATTTACACTTTCATCAAACGATTTCATAAAAGCACCGGTTCCAGTTTTTACATCTAAAACAAGTGAATCAATTCCTTCTGCAAGTTTTTTACTCATAATACTTGCTGAAATTAAAGAGATGTTTTCAATAGTCGCAGTAACATCTCTTAACGCATAAATTCTTTTATCAGCAGGAGCAATTTCTTTGGTTTGACCAATCATCACAACACCAATTTTTTCAATAACTTTTTTGTAATCATCAAGTGAAAGATTGACATTAAAATATGGAATTGATTCAAGTTTATCAAGCGTTCCTCCAGTATGACCGAGACCACGACCAGAAATCATTGGAACCGCAATTCCACAAGAAGCGACCATTGGAGCAAGTATAATTGATGTTTTATCACCAACACCTCCTGTAGAATGTTTATCAACTTTTACTTTGTTTATATTTGATAAATCAACTATAGAACCAGAATGCAACATTTTTTCAGTGAGATGAAATGTCTCTTCTTCATCCATTAAAGAAAAAAAAATAGACATCAAAAACGACGACATTTGATATTCAGGGATTTTATTTTCCAAATACCCATCAATGAAAAAATCAATTTCTTGTTTTGTAAGTTTATTTGAATCTCTTTTTTTCTTAATTATTTCAACGGGATTCATAGTTTTAAAAATTCTTTTGCAATTAAAATTCCACAAATTGTTTTTCCATCTGTGATTTTATTTTCCATAATCATTTTGGTTGCTTCTTTAAAACTTGTTTGAAAAATTTGCATTCCTTCTTCACCTTCTTCAAGTTGTCTTCCATTTTTGGATGAAGATACATTTTGTGCTAAAAAAATATGTAGTTCTTCGTCGCAAAATCCGGGAGTTGTTTGAATTGTTGTCAAGTGAGAAATATTTTCAGAAATAAAACCAGTTTCTTCTTCAAGTTCTCTTTTAGCACATTCAATTGGGATTTCGTTCTTAAAAAGTTTTCCAGCAGGAAGTTCTATCATTTCTTTTTGCAATGGATACCGAAATTGTTTTATCAAAATCAAATCTCCATTTTGACAAATTGGAACAATCACACTTCCGCCATTATGTTGAATAACTTCTCTTATTGTTTTATTTCCAGAATTATATTCACATTCATCACGATAAACATTGAATACAATTCCATCGTAAATTTTTTTTCGGTCTTTTAAAATTAAATTCATTTTCTCTGAATCAAAAAAGATTGTGATGGCATTTCAATTTTTTCTTCTTGAAATTTTTTCGAGATTTTATCTCTAATTTCTGTTTCAATATCAAATTTTAAATTGTAGTCGTTTGTAAAACATATTAATTGCACAACAACGGCCATTGTTTCAAAACGAACTGTATAAACGTTTAGTTCATGCTCTTTGGAAATTTCTGGATAACTTTTTGCAATTTCCATAATAAAATTTTTTGACTTCTCTAAATCACTTTCATAAGAAATTGGAACTTCAACCAAAACTCTAACAGAAGTTGATGGATACGAAAAATTTATTATTTTGTTTTTTACAAGTTCAGTATTTGGAACTATAATTATGTTTCTATCAAAGTTTAAAATTTTTGTGCTGCGAAGTCCAAGCTCGCTTACATCTCCAACTTCACCTGTTGGAAGTTGAATTCTATCTCCAACATGAAATGGACGATCAATTACAAGTACAATTCCTGCAAAAATATTTGCTAATGTTTCTTGCGCTGCAAGTGCAATTGCAAGTGATACAACTCCAAGTGAAACAAGCAAACTTCCAATATTGACTCCAAAATGATCCAATATTACTATAAAAAAAATAAATATGATTAGAAGAGAAACTATTTTTTCAAAAAGTGGTGCAATTGTATCTGCAATTTTATCATTTTTATCTCCATCATTTCCATATAGATACCAATCTATAAGTTCTTTTGCAAGTTCAATAAAAATTCTTGTAGCATAAAAAGTAGAAAAAATGAAAAAAGCATTTTTTAAATAGTGAATATAAATTTTTTGCCCTTTTGAAATTTGAAATTCATCATCCAATACAATAAGCGAAATATAAATTCCAATCAATGTAAAAATCATTGTTATTTTTCCAATTAGGAATTTTAGAATTCTGCGTTCTATATCAGAATTTTGTTTTGTTGAAAGTTTTGAATTTAGAAATCGTAAACCAAACTTAAAAACTTTTCCAAACAAAAATGAAATTGCAATTATTATTAATAAAATTGATAAATCATTAAATGAATTTATTTGTTTCATAAAATTATTGATGATTAAAACTAAAATTTGCTCGTCTAATTCTTCCGAGTTTTTGACCTAAAAATTTTTCTCCTATTTCAGAAAATTTTTCAGGATCATCACTTACAAAAAATTGTAGATTTGGTTTTTCCTTACTTTGATTCAAAATTTTTTTTTCCTCTAATTGTGTTTTAACTTCATACGCAGTTGCAACTCCTGAATCAATCAACTTTATATTTTTGCCTAAAACATTTTGAATAATATTTGCAAGCA
>SXSO01000092.1 GCA_005792205.1 Bacteroidota bacterium
TCAAAAAAATATTTTAAACCTACATTTAAAACTGAACCATAAATTATAATAAGATGAATGACATAAATAAAAAGTGATTCGCTTCCAATGATTGTTGGGATTTTTGATTTGATGTGAATTTTCTGTTCAATGAAAAAAAGTAAAACCATCAACATTGTAATTACACTTGTTTTTCCAAATACAACAAGAGGATTTGTTTTCCAAAAATCATGTGATGGATAAATATAAAATTGAATGTTTGAAAAAATGTATGATGATAATCCAATTATACTTACAAGTATAAAAAGTTTTTTCATAAATCTAATTGCATGTTCATGCTCTTTTTCTTCAATAAAGAAATATGAAAATATTACTCCTAACATTGTATATGCAGACCAAGGAAAAAGTGGAAACCATGAAAGGAATTCGTAATTTATATATGAACCAAACCAAATAGGAAAGTTATCTTTTAATTTTAAATTGTAAATGATAGGAGAAATAAAAATTATAGTTGTTGCAATTGCAATAAGTGTGAAAGTGAATTTTTTTTCGTTTTTTATTAAGAGAACTAATAGTTGTAAAGTTAGCAAAGTTACAGCGATACATTGTAGAGCATCAACTTGAAAAAAAGTTAGAATATCAATTTCTGTGCTTGCATAAACCAATCTTTTGAAATCATAATATGGAAGATGAAGTACATATCCCAAAAATATCAATCCAACAAAACGAAACATCCTTTTATAAATAGGAAAACCAAGTTCAGTATGATCTTCCCATTTTTTAAATGTTGCAATTCCAAATGCAACTCCACTTGAAAATAAAAACATTGGTGCAGTTAATCCGTGAAATAAATCATGGATAAGAAACCAATTTTCTTCTTTTATATTTTTTTGTAAAAGTGCTTCAAAAGTATGTCCTTGTAACATCAAAATTACAGCAAGAAATCTCAATATATCAACAAATAAATATCTTTCTCGTTTATGATGATAAGTGTGATGAATCATTTTTTATTTGTGAAGTTTTACTTCTGACATTTTTTGCAGTAACCAAAAATTTGGAAAGTTGAATTTTGTGGAACAAAGTTTTGTTTTTTACAAATATCTTTTTGTATAACTTCAATTTGTGGAAAAACAAATTCGATAATATCTCCGCAACCAAGACATATCAAATGATCATGACGGCTTCTACCAAATGCTTTTTCATAACGGGAAAGATTGTCATTAAATCTATGTTTGAAAATTAAACCACAATTTACTAATACTTCAAGTGTGTTATAAATAGTTGCTCTTGAAACTTTTGATTTTTTAGATTTTAAAATTGCAAAAAGTTCATCTGCTTCAAAGTGTCCATTATAATTCATCGCAGCATTAAGCACTTCAAACCGTTCTTTTGTAACACGATAATTGTGTGATTTTAAATATTCTTCAAGTTGTTCTTTTGCTTTGTCTTTATTCACTTTAGTGCAAGTTTGTTTTTAGTGTGTCATTTTTAATTTCCAAATTTAAAGGTTTAATTGGAGGATTTTTTCTAACTTTACATGGAACTACGTAAAGTTTTGGAAACCCTTTTTCTTTGAGTTTGGCGTATATTTTTTTCGCATCTTCATGATTTATAAAATCACCAACTCGCACTTTGTAATTTGGAGAGTCAAAATCAATATAAATCCAATCATCGTTTATCAAAGTATCTACAGTATTTTTGTATTCATTTGCTTCTTCAAAATTATCAGTAATGAAAAGCTGAATTCTAAATCCAGAAATTTTTTCTTCAATTATGGTTTTATTAGTTTCTACAGAAGATGAATCTATATTATTTAATGAATCCAAATTTGATGCAAATAGATTTTGAACAAAAAATAAAATTGAAATAAAAAATAAATTCATAATATTTTTTGTAATAATATACTAACTCCCGAACTTGTTCCAATACGACTTGCTCCATTTTGGATCATTTTAATTACATCATCGTAAGTTTTAATTCCACCACTTGCTTTGACGCCAATATTTTCTCCAACAATTTTTTTCATCAAAATTATATCTTCAACTTTTGCTCCTCCAGTTGAAAATCCGGTAGATGTTTTTACAAAATCAACTCTGCAATTTTTTGCAATATTACAAATCACAATTTTTTCTTCTTCATTCAATAAACAAGTTTCGATTATTGTTTTTACAAGTACATTTTCGTTATGAGCAAGTTCGCAAATTTTTTGAATATCGTTTTTTACAAATTCCAAATCATTTGATTTAAATCTTCCAATATTTATCACCATGTCAATTTCATTTGCTCCATTTTGAATTGCTATTTTTGTTTCAAAGGTTTTTGCTTTTGTATCCATTGCTCCAAGTGGAAATCCAACAACTGAACAAATTTTTATTTTTGAATTATCTCCCAAAAATTTTTTACACAGAGAAACATAACTTGAATTTACGCAAACAGAAAAAAAATTGAATTCAATAGCATCAAGACAAAGCTTTTCAATATCGTGAGTTGTGGCATCCGATTTTAAATTTGTGTGATCTATAAATTGAGCGAGTTCAAAAGTTGTCATAAATTTTTTGAAAAAAATTGTTGCATTTTTTGTAATGATTTTCCAATATTTATTTTAATTTTACATTCTAAAAGTGTATTTTCAATTGCTGCAATAATTGAGAAAGCATCAAATCTATCGTAATATCCAAGATGCGATATGCGAATTATTTTTCCTTTTAAATTATCTTGACCATCTGCAATTGTGATTTTATATTTGTATTTTAAAACGTTGTGAAATTTTTCCAAGTTTTTTTTGTTGACTGAAATTTTTTTTGGCAAATAAACTGCTGTCATTGAGTTAGAAGGTGATTTAGAAAAAAGTTTTAATCCCAAATTTTTACAACCAATTCTAATTCCTTTGGCAATGATGGAATGCTCTTTCCAAATTTTTTCAATTGTCTCTTCACACATATTTTTCAATGCTAAATCTAAACCACAGAGAGTTGTGATTGTAGGAGTCCAAGGTGTTTCGTTTTCAAAAAAATGGTTTTTGTAGAAATTCAAATTAAAATAAAATTTTGGAAGCAAAGATTTTTTTTGGAAAGCAGTTTTACTTGCTGCAATAAATGAAATTCCGGGAGGTGTGCGAAACCCTTTTTGACTTGATGCAATAAGAATATCAATTTCCCATTTATCCATTTGTAATTCAATTGCTCCAACTGAAGAAATACCATCTACAACAATTAGCATTTTTGAATTTTGGTTTATGATTTTAGAAATCTTTTCCAAATCAATTACAGTTCCTGTTGAAGTTTCATTTTGAGTTAAAAAAATCGCTTTTGAATTTGGAAATTTTTTAATTGCATTTAATATAATTTTTGAAGTTAAAATATTTCCCCAATCAATTTTTATTTCGTGAGTTTGAAGCCCAAACGCAGAACAAATTTTTCCCCATCTTTCTCCGAACTTTCCTCCATTTACAAAAATTATTTCATCATTTTTTGAAAAAAAATTTTGAACAGCACATTCCATTGCTCCAGTTCCTGAACTTGTCAAAAGCCAAACTTGATTTTTTGTTTTAAAAATTTGCTGCAAATATTTACTAACTCTTTGAAAAATTTCTTGAAACTCTTTATGGCGATGATGTAAAATTGGCTTTGCCATTTCAAGCATTATTTCTTCGGGAATTGGAGTTGGTCCCGGAGTAAATAGTCGTTTTTTATACATTTATAGTTTCAATTATTTTTGTAATAAGTTTTTCAAATTGATGTTTTACTTTATTTCCTGTTTCAGTAACTTCTTTGTGTGAAAGTTTTTTAGATGAAATTCCAGTTGCTAAATTTGTTATGCAAGAAATCCCTAAAACTTTTATTCCCAAATTTACTGCAAGTATAACTTCATTTACAGTTGACATTCCAACAGCATCAGCACCAATTTTTTTAAACATTTGAATTTCGCTTGCCGTTTCGTAACTTGGTCCTGTAACTCCAATGTAAGTTCCTTTTTGTAATTTTATTTTTAATTTAATAGCAGAAGTTTCAGCAATTTTTTTTAAGTTTTCATCATACGATTTTTTTTGGAAATTTTTTTTTTCCAAATTTTGAATTGGATTTAAAAAAGTCAAATTTATATGATCGTTTATCAGCATTAAATCTCCCGGAGAAAAAAAATTATTTATTCCTCCGCTTGCATTTGTTATTATTAAAGTTTTTATTCCAATTTCTTTCGCAAAGTAAATTGGAAATAAAACATTTTCTAAAATCCCACTTTCGTAATAATGAACTCTTCCTTGAAATGCAAGAATAGGAATATTTTTTATTTTTCCAAAAATAATTTTTCCACCATGTCCTTCCACATTTGATTTTGGATAATTTGGAATTTCAGATGTATTTAAAATATTTTTTTGTGAAAAATTTTCTGCAAATGTTCCAAGTCCTGAACCAAGTATTATTCCAATTTTTGGTTTGAGTGAAGTTTTTTGCTCAACAAATTTTACAGTTTCTAAAAGTTTCATCAATTATAAAAAATTCCTCCAATAGTTGCGGTAAGAAGCGTTGTAAGAGTTCCTCCAAGAACTGCTTTCATTCCAAGTTGTGCAATATCTTTTTTTCGTTCAGGAGCCATCGGACTAATTCCACCAATTTGAATTGCGATTGAAGAAAAATTTGCAAAACCACACAAAGCATAAGTTGCCATCATAGTTGTTTTTTCGCCAATTTTTCCAGTTTGAATTAAATGGCTCAAATCCCAATACGCAACAAACTCATTTAAAACAATTTTTGTTCCAATTAAACTTCCAAAATTTAGAGCATCGTTCAATGGAACTCCAATTGCAAACGCTACAAATTGAAATATAAGTCCAAACAAAAGTTCCATACTTAATGGTTTTCCGAAAGTTGTTTTGAAATACTCGTTTATGTGAAAAACATCTCCACTCCAAATTAAAATTGCATTTAACATTGTTATCAAAGCAATAAATGCAAGTAACATTCCACCAACATTTAAAGCAAGTTGAAGCCCATCACTTGCTCCACTTGCTGCTGCTTCTACAATGTTTGACGCATTTTTTTCAACTTTGATTTTTACATTGCCTTTTGTTTTTGGTTCTTCTGTTTCTGGATAAATTATTTTTGAAATTGCAAGTCCTGCTGGTGCCGCCATTACACTTGCTGCCAATAATTGCACAGCAAATTTTATTTGTGCAACATCAATTGATTGATTATTTGCGTCTGCAAATGATTGACCAAGCATTTGAATATATGCTGCCATAACACCTCCTGCAATTGTTGCCATTCCACCAACCATAATTGTATAAAGCTCAGATTGTGTCATTGTAGAAATATAAGGACGAATGAGAAGTGGCGCTTCTGTTTGTCCAACAAAAATATTTGCCGTATTTGAAAGTGATTCTGCTCCACTTGTTCCCATTAGTTTTGTCATAACAAATGCCATTCCTTGAACAACTTTTTGTAAAACTCCAAGATAATATAAAATTGAAGTCAATGATGAAACAAAAATTATTGTTGGTAAAACTTGAAATGCAAAAAAGAATCCTATACTTTCGCTTCCATTATTTATTGCAAGTTTTCCAAAAACAAACTTTGCTCCTTCTGTTGTGTAATTTAACAAATTCACAATTCCCTTTCCAATTCCTTCTATAATTATTTTTGGAATTGCAAGTGGAAAGAAAATTCCTGTGAAAGATTCACTAAATAAAATTAGAACAGCAAAAATGATTTGCAATAAAAGTCCAACTCCAACAAGTTTCCAATTTATTTTTTTCTTATTATTAGATGATAAAAATGCAATTCCAATAATTACAAAGATTCCTAAAAGTCCACGAATAATATCCATAAGTTTAAGTTTAATTTTTTTTAAAAATTATTTTGGTGCTACAAAACATTTACGACACCTTGCTTCATACATATCTTTTGATCCAATTACAACTCTTTCTTTTACGTCATAAATTCGTTGGGTTCTATTTGCGGGACTTCCACACACAACACAAATGGCAAGCGTTTTTGTTATATATTCTGCAATTGAAAGAAGTTGTGGAATTGGTTCAAAAGATTTTGCTTTATAGTCCTGATCAAGTCCTGCAACAATTACTCTTTTTCCACCGTTTGCAAGTTCTTCACATACATCAACTAAATTCATTTTAAAAAATTGTGCTTCATCAATTCCAACAACATGTGCATTTTTTGCTCTTTGTAAAATTTCAAATGCATCATCCACAACAATTGAAGGAAATGATTGTTCACTATGAGAAACTATGTGAGTTGAACTGTATCTATTGTCAATTCTTGGTTTGTATATTTCCACAGTTTGTTTTGCGATTTGTGCTCTTCGTAATCTACGAATTAGTTCTTCAGTTTTTCCACTGTACATACAACCACAAATTATTTCTATCCATCCTGTTTTATCTGACGTATTATATTTTAAAATTTCCATTTTATATTTTTTATTTTAAATGCTCTTTTCCAAAAGCAAAAGGTAAAAGTTTTTTTGAATTTAATTTTTTAGTTTTTTTTTCTGAATTGATTAAAATGATTTCCGAATTTATTGCTAAATCAAAAATTACTTGACGACATGCTCCACAAGGAGGAAGAAATTTTTTTTTATCGGTTGAAATTGCAATTGCATAAATTTGATTTTCACCTTCTGATATTGCTTTGAAAAGTGCAACGCGTTCAGCACATATTGTAAGTGAATAAGAAGGATTTTCTATATTTGTTCCACTAAAAATTTTTCCTGATTTTGTTAGAACTGCTGCACCAACTCTAAAATTGGAATACATTGAAAGAGAAAAGTTTTTACTCTGAATAGCAATTTCGCACAAATTTTTAAATTCTTCTTTTGTCATTTTTTGAAAGAAAATATATTGAAATGAATTTTTATTTTATTATTTATTTTTAAAATATTTTTGTTTTATTTTTATCTTTCGTATTATTTTTAAGATGGCAAGAAAAATTTTGGGAATAACTCTTTTGATTTTTATTTTTGGATGCAATGAAAATAAAAATATTTTTTCTGAAGTAGAATTTTCAAATATATATGCAATGGCTTTATCCAATAATGATTTTTCTTCATTAGAACCAAATAGAGAAAAAATTTTAAACACAGTTGATTATCTTAACACTAATCCAATTTTGTGGGAAAAATTTATTGAAGATGTAAATTTAAAAATTCATAAATGAAAGAAATTTCAATTTATAAATCAGAAAAAAAAAATTTGACAAACAAAGTTTTTTGTGTTGGGCAAAATTTCGCTTTGCATATTGAAGAAATGAAATCCAAAGTTTCTGAATTTCCAATAGTTTTTTTGAAACCAAATACAGCAATCATAACAACGGGAGAAAATATTTTAATTCCAAATATTTCAAAAAATCCACAACAAGAAGTGGAACTTGTAACCGTAATTGGAAAAAGTGGAAAAAATATTTTAGAAACTAATGCAGAAAATTTTATTTTTGGATATGCTGTTGGTTTTGATATAACTTTGCGAGACCTTCAACTTGAAGCAAAAAAAAATGGGCATCCATGGACAATTGCAAAGGGATTTGATACTTCAAGCCCCATTTCTGAAATTGTTCCAAAAGAGTTTTTTAAAAATAAAGAGATTGAATTTTTTTGTTCAATAAATGGGATTGAAAAACAAAGAGGAAAATCCACAGATATGATTTATTCTATTTCTAAAATAATTTCGTACATCTCAAAGTTTTTTACACTTGAAGTTGGTGATTTAATTTTTAACGGAACTCCAAGTGGAATTTCCACAATTTCTAATGATGACATTCTACGTGCAGAAATTGTAGGATTTACACAAACACAAAATAAAGTAATAATTGAAAAATAAAAATAAGTTAAGATGAATTCGCTTTCAAAAACATTTGTTCCAAAAGAAATAGAATCAAAATGGTATTCATTTTGGGAAGAAAATAAATTGTTTAATGCAAAAGTAAATCCAAAGAAAAAGCCATATACAATTATGATTCCACCGCCAAATATTACAGGAATTTTGACGATGGGACATGTTCTCAATAACGCAATTCAAGACCTTTTGATACGATGGAAAAAAATGGAAGGATATGAAACACTTTGGCTTCCAGGAACAGATCATGCAGGAATTGCAACTCAAAATGTTGTTGAAAAAAGTTTGCTTAAACAAGGAATTAAAAAAAATGATTTAGGAAGAGAAAAATTTTTAGAAAAAATTTGGGAGTGGAAAAATCAATATGGTGGAACTATTATAAAACAACTTCGCAAACTTGGTTCTTCATGTGATTGGGAGAAAGAAAGATTTACAATGGATGAAGGATTGTCAAAAGCAGTTCAAGAAATTTTCATTCGTTTATACGAAAAGGATTTAATATATCGTGGAAAATATATTGTAAATTGGTGTCCAAAAGATCAAACTGCAATTTCAGATGATGAAGTAAATTATGTTGAACAAAACGGAAGTTTATGGCATTTAAAATATCCAATTAAAAACTCAGATGAATTTATTGTTGTTGCAACAACTCGTCCTGAAACAATGCTTGGAGATACTGCTGTTGCTATAAATCTAAAAGATGAACGATATAAAAACTTAATTGGAAAATTTGTTTTGCTTCCAATTGCAAACAGAGAAATCCCAATAATTTCTGATGATTTTGTAGATATGAATTTTGGAACAGGAGCAGTGAAAGTTACTCCCGCACACGATCCAAACGATTATTGGATTGGAATAAGACACAAACTTCCTCAAATAAATATTTTTGATGAGAGAGCAAAACTCAATTCAAATGTTCCTGAAAAATATCGTGGTTTAGATAGATATGAATGTAGAAAAATTTTATTGGAAGATTTATCTTCACAAAGTTTTCTGTTAAAAACAGAACAACATATAAATAAAATTGGAAAATGCTATCGTTGTGATACTGTGATTGAACCATATTTATCAAATCAATGGTTTGTAAAAATGGAATCGTTAGCAAAAGAAGCATTGAAAGTTGTTCAAGATGGAAAAATAAAATTTCATCCCGAAAGATGGGAAAATGTCTATGAACATTGGATGATAAATATTCGTGATTGGTGTATTTCGCGACAACTTTGGTGGGGGCATAGAATTCCTGTTTGGTATTGTGTTGGCGATGAAAAGTGTAATATTGAATGTAAAAAACCAATTGTAAATATTTCAAAACCGGAAAAATGTTTGGCTTGTGGAAGTAAAAATTTAAAACAAGATGAAGATGTTTTGGATACTTGGTTTTCAAGTTGGCTTTGGCCATTTTCAACTCTTGGATGGCCAAATGAAAGTGAGGAACTAAAATATTTTTTTCCAACAAGTACACTTGTAACTGGTCCTGATATTATTTTCTTTTGGGTTGCTCGTATGATTATATCAAGTTTGGAAACTATGGACAATATTCCATTTAAAAATGTTTATTTTACAAGCATCATTCGTGATTTACAAGGAAGAAAAATGAGCAAGAGTTTAGGAAATTCTCCTGATCCAATTGATGTAATTGATGAATATGGAGCAGATGCTTTGCGATTTACTATTTTATTTCTTGCTCCACTTGGACAAGATGTGAGATTTTCTTCTGAAAAGTGTGAGATTGGAAGAAATTTTGCAAACAAAATTTGGAATGCAGGAAGATTTCTTTTTATGAATAAAGAAAATTTTTCTGATTTTTCAGTTAAAGATAAAATTGAATTTGATTATACCGATAGATGGATTTTATCTAAATTAAATTCAACGATAAAAAATTATACAATTGCACTTGAAAATTTTGAAATCAATACTGCTACAAAAATAATTTATGATTTTCTTTGGCACAATTTCTGCGATTGGTATTTAGAAATGTTGAAATCAAAATTGTATAGTGATATTTCTAATTCAGAAAAAATTGTCTCTTTAAAAAACGCAATGAATGTTTTTGAAAATTCACTTCAACTTCTTCATCCAATAATGCCTTTTATTACGGAAGAACTTTGGCAAAATGTTTCTTCTAATGAAAACGTAAAAAGCATAATGATTTCAAAATTTCCTTGTGTTGATGAAAGTTTAATTGATGATGAAATTGAATCAAATGTTTTTTTCTTTCAACAAATCGTAGATGCTATTAGAAATATTCGTGGAGAATTGAATGTTCCTCATAATAGCGAAATAGAAGTTTATTTTCGTTGTGAAAAAAATGAAGTGGAAAAAATTTTGCAATTTGAGAACCAAATCAAAAAACTTGCAAAAGTAAATTCTATTTCTTTTTTAGAAGATGGAAAAGTACAATTAAAAAATGTTGCAAATGCAGTTTGTGGAAGTGTAGAAATTTTTGTTTTGCTTGAAGGAATTATTGATATCGCCAAAGAAAAAGAAAGAATAAAAAAAGAGATTGAGAGATTTCAAAATCTTTTCAATATTTCAAGTTCAAAGATGGAAAACGAAAACTTTATTTCACGTGCTCCAAAAGAAGTTTTAGAAAAGGAAAAAGAAAAAACAATTTCATATAAAGATACACTTGAAAAACTGCATCATATTTATCAAAATTTTGAATGAAGAAATTTTTTGGAACTTTAGGTATTATATTTTTGATTCTTATAACAAGTATTGTATTTATTGCATATAAGTCGTTTTTTGCAAAAAACATTTTTCCTGAAAAAAATAAATTTTTTTTCGTTTCAAAAGGAATGAAATATGATGATGTAATAAAAATTTTAAAACAAAAAAAAATTATTCAAGATAATTTTTATTTTTCTATTGCACTCAAAGTTTTTCCAATTGGAGGAAATTTTAGAATTGGGAAATATAGTATCTCATCAAGATTAAATAATGTTGAAATAATAAAACTGTTGCGAAGTGGAGGGGCAATTGTTCCAATTACTGTTGTAATTCCTCCCGGAACTACAATCAAACAACAAGCAAAAATTTTTAGAAAAAATTTAGAAATTGATTCTTCTCGTTTTGTAAATCTTGTGTTTGATAAAAAATTTATTTCAAAATTTAATATCGATGCAAATTCACTTGAAGGATATTTGTATCCTGCAAACTACGAATTGATGTGGCAAATGAATGAAGAAACAATTCTTGAAACTCAAGTGAAAAAAATATTTTCTGTTATTGATGAAAAAATACTTCAAAGAGCAGAAAAAATTGGTTTAAATATGCACGAACTTTTAACACTTGCATCAATTGTACAAGGTGAAACAAGGTTAGAAAGTGAAATGCCAAGAGTTGCTGGAGTTTATCTCAATCGTCTCAAAAAAGGAATATACCTTCAAGCAGATCCAACAATTCAATACATAATTCCAGATTCTCCAAGAAGATTATTTTTAAAGGACTACAAAATTCCGTCTCTATTTAATACTTATTTACATAAAGGACTTCCGCCAACTCCAATTAATAACCCTACAAAAAAATATATTGATGCTGTTTTAAATTATGAAAAACATAACTATTTATTTTTTGTTTACAATGGAATAGATGGACATACATTTACAAGAACTTATGCAGAGCATCTTGTTGAAGTGCGAAAATTGAGAGAGTTCCTAAAAGAAAAAGCAAAACTTAGCGAACAATAAATTTGTATATTTTAAGAAAAATAGATGTTTAAAAAAGGCAATATAAATAGTGTTTTGATTTTTGAATTAAAAAAATATATTGATGAAAGAGGATGGTTATCTGAAACTTTTCGTCAAGATGATTTGATAAAGATGATAAACACAAATGCAGAAAATTTTTTCCCAGTAATGAGTTATGTTTCTATAACTTATCCAAATATTGCACGTGGTCCTCACGAACATGAATTTCAATCGGATTTATTTGCATTTCTTGGTCCTTCAAATTTTAAAATTTATCTTTGGGATAACAGAAAAAGTTCTTCCACTTATTTAAACAAGATAATTTTTTATGCAGGAATTGATTCTCCAAAATCTGTTTTAATTCCTCCGGGAGTTGTTCATGCATATAAAAATGTTGGAAGAGAAAATGGAATGGTTTTAAATTTTCCAAATAAACTTTTTGCTGGAGTAAATAAAAAAGAAGAAGTTGATGAAATTCGTCATGAAGATGATTCAAATACAATTTTTAAACTTGAGTAGATGAAGAATATATTAGTTACTGGTGGTTGTGGGTTTATTGGCTCAAACTTTCTTCGGTTGATGTGTACGAAATATCCAAATTACAACTTTGTAAATTTGGATAAACTTACTTACGCAGGAAATCTTGAAAATTTAGATGGAGTAAATTCAGCTAATTATTTTTTTGAAAAAGTGGATATCTGTGATAGTTTAAAAGTTAAAACCGTTTTTGAAAAATATGCAATTGATACTGTCATAAATTTTGCTGCAGAATCGCATGTAGATAGAAGCATATTTGGAGCATTTGATTTTATTCAAACAAATATAGTTGGGACACAAATTCTTTTAGAAAATGCAAAAGAATTTCAAGTTGAAAAATTTTTACAAATATCAACTGATGAAGTTTATGGCTCTTTAAGTGATACAGGAAAATTTACTGAAACAACTCCATTGCACCCAAATTCTACGTATTCAGCAAGTAAATCTTCTGCAGATTTAATTGCTCTTGCGTATCATCATACATTTGGTTTGAATGTTTTAATTACTCGTTGTTCAAATAATTATGGTCCATATCAATTTCCTGAAAAATTGATTCCACTTATGATAATAAATGCGTTGAATAATATTTCACTTCCTATTTATGGAAATGGAATGAATGTTCGTGATTGGTTGTATGTTGAAGATCATTGTTTAGCAATAGATTCTGTTTTACATATTGGTAAATTTGGTGAAGTTTACAACATTGGTGGAAACAATGAATGGAGAAATATTGATATAGTAAAATTGATTTTGAAAAAACTGAATAAACCAGAATCTTTAATTGCATTTGTCAAAGATAGATTAGGTCACGATTTTCGTTATGCAATTGATTCAAGTAAAATTACAAATGAATTGAATTGGAAACCAATTTATGATTTTGAAAATGGGATTTCAAATACAATAAATTGGTATTTAGAAAATAAAACTTGGTGGAAAAAAATAATTTCAGGCGAATATAAAAATTATTACAAACTACAGTATGAAAAAGCACGTTCATAAAATTTTATTTATTTGGTTTTTGTTTTTTAGTATTTCATATTCTCAATTGGAAAACAATCTAGAGAATAAAGAGGAGGAAAAAACAGAAACAAATAGGTTTTCAGAAATAAAAAATTTTCAAATTTTACAAGATGGTCCAGTAAATCCAAAAGAATATATTGTTGGTCCTGGTGATATTTTTGTTGTTGGAGTTTGGACAATTACTCCACTTAATTTTCAAGTTGTTGTAAGTTCAGAAGGCTCTGTTGTTATTCCAACTGTTGGAGAAATTTTTATTTCTAATATCACACTTGAAGCAGCAAAAAATAAAGTTATCTCTTTTATCAAAAAAAAATATTTGACGGGAGAATTTTCTTTTACACTTTTTTCTCCGAGAATGTTTACAGTAACTTTAAGAGGAGATGTGGATGAAGAAAAAGAATTTTTTGTCCGAGCAACACAACGAGTTGATGTAATTGTGAATTTAAAACCAGAAATTTTACAGAATATAAAAGTTGAGAAAGATTCTCTTCATTCCCAACGAAATATAATTGTTTATCATAAAGATAATACAATTCAATTTGTGGATATTGAAAAATATTACGCCTTAAATGATACAAAATATAATCCACTTTTAAGAGATGGAGATGTTGTTGTTATTCCACAAAAAAATATTGAAAAAAATTTTATTGGCGTTTATGGAGCAGTAAATCGTCAAGGAATTTATGAATTTGTTGAAGGTGATAATTTAACCTTGTTCTTAAAAATTGCTCGTGGTTTAAGTTCTATTGCTGATAGTGAAAAAGTTGTAGTTTCTCGTACTTATAAGGATGGACAAATTGAGTATATAAATTGTAACTTAAAAAAAATTTTAAATGGAAACGAAATGGATATTGTTTTACAAAGAGGAGATAGAATTATTGTATATGAAAAATATATTCCAAATGAAAATTTAAAAATTACAATTGAAGGAGAAGTATATTTTCCTGGAGTTTATCCTATTTCAAAAAATGCAACTCATTTGAGTGAAATAATTAATCTTGCTGGAGGTGTGACAAAATTTGCTTCGCTTGAAAATTCAAAACTTTATAGACGATCTATAAAAAAATCTGATGTAATTGTTGAAAGAAAAGAAAGTTTTAGAGGTGGAATTCCTATAAACGACACAACATATTTTGCTTTGGAAACAGATATTAGGTTGAACCGTGAATTAGTGATAACTAATTTTTCTAATGTTATGGAGAATGAAAATTCAGATGATAATGTTATTTTAAAAGATGGAGATAAAATCATAATTACAGAAAAGAAAAAAACAGTTTATGTATTTGGACAAGTTCAAAGACCGGGACATATTGCTTTTATTGATGGTGAAAGTTTTTTGTATTATATAAATGAATCTGGTGGTTTTACGCAATATGCACGTGAAAGTGATATTCAGATTATTAAGGCAAAAACAAAACAATGGTTAGATCCTGAAAATACAATTATAGAAGATGGTGATCAAATTTGGATTCCAAAAGAAAGGATTTTTGAAGAATATGTTGAAACATATGCTCCTGTTACAAGTATGTTTGCAACAATTGTATTACTTCTTGTTCAAATTATTCAGATAACGAAATAATAAAAGTTAATGAGTGAAATCCAAGAAACACAAATAATTGAACAAAACGATAAATTTCCATTTTGGAAATTTATTTACATTCTTCTTAGATGGAAAAAATTTATTACAATAAATGTCTTTGTTTTATCATTGATTTCGGTTGGTATTAGTTTGCTCCTTCCACTTTGGTTTAAATCTACAGCATCAATTCTTCCACCAAAGGAACAAGATATGTTTGGAATGTTTGGTGGAGCAAGTTCATTACTTCAAAGTTTGGGAGGAAAAGCATTTGGTCAAAATGTTGGAACATATAGTTATTTGGCAATTTTAAAGAGCCGAAATTCAATGGAAAAAGTTATTCAGAAGTTTAATTTGATTTCTGTTTATGAAGAAGAAAACATAGATAAAACAATTGAAGCACTTGAAGATAATGTTAGTTTTGAAGTCCAGAATGATGGAAATATTACAATAGAAGTTTTTGATAAATCACCAAAACGTGCAGCAAATATTGCAAATTATTTTGTGGAAATTTTAAATTCAACAAGCATTCAACTTGGAACACAAGAAGCTAAAAATAATCGTGAGTTTATTGAAAACCGTTTAAACCAATGTCGTAATGATTTAAAAAATTCAGAAGATTCTCTATCTATTTTTCAAAAAAATAAAAGTATTATAATTTCTCCTGATGAGAAAAGCTCAGCAATTTCTGCTTATGCAGAGTTATATGCTCTAAAAGCGAAAAGAGAAATTGAAATTGATATTTTAAAAAAAACTGTAAATGAAGATAATCAACAATTAAAACAAAAGAAAATTGAGTTAGAAGAAATATCAAAAAAGTTAAGTTCGTTTCCACAAACTGGAGTAGAAGGATTTCGTTTGTATCGCGAAATTATGATTCAACAAAAAATTTTAGAATTTCTTTTGCCTCTTTATGAACAAGCAAAAATAAATGAACAAAAAGATATTCCAGTATTACTTGTATTGGATAAAGCAGCTCCTGCAATTGAAAAATCAAAACCTAAAAGATCTATTGTTGTTTTAGTTGTATTTTTTATCTCATTTTTTACATTTACTTTTTTATCCATCAGTATGGATAAAGTTATATCTGAAACTTCTACACAAGAAACTTATACCGAAAAAAAACTTAGAGATTTTACTCATTCAATATTGAATATATACAAAATGAATCTTTAATGGACTTCTTTTACTCTGTATTAAAAAACAAGTTATTTAAAGATAGTTTTTTAACATTTCTTTCTCAGATAGTTGTAATTGTTTTAGCAATTATAGTAATCCCAGTTGTTGTCAAACAGTTGTCAATGGAAGAATTTGGAGTACTATCGCTTCTTTGGGGAGTGATTGGATATTTTAGTTTGTTTGATTTTGGTTTAAGTCGTGCAGTTACGAAATATGTTGCAGAAATCAAAAATTCCAATTCTAGTTTTGATACGACAAAAGCAATTCAAAATTCAATTTTATTAAGCATAATTATTGGAATTGTAAGTGGAATATTATTTTTTTTATTTTCTAATTTAGTAGTAAAAGAATGGTTAAAAATTCCCGAAAAGTTTTTAGGTTCATCAATTCAATCGTTTTATATTGCATCATTTAGTGTTCCTGCAGTTGTGATTTATGGAACATTAAGAGGAATTTTTTTTGCTTATGATAAAGTAAGAGTTGCAAATTTGTTTCAACTTTCTATGGGAATTTTACAGTGGAGTGGGACATTGATTTGTGTTCTATTAGGATTTCATTTAGTTGAAATAATTTTTGTCACAGTTGTTGTTAGAATTTTTATTGCTGTAATAGGCATATTTATTCTATTTAAAATTGAAAACAATTTGAATTTAAAATTTAATTTAGATTTTAAAATTGTAAA